>JACRAV010000411.1 GCA_016213305.1 Candidatus Zixiibacteriota bacterium
AACGCATCGAGGGGAGAACCGGTCGGGGTCGGATCGTACTCGTCGGTTTCGAGCAACTCTGACAGAGTGAGGCCGCGTGACTCCGCTTCCAGATAGATCTCGCGATTGATATCGAACGTTGCGGCGCGGGTCAGATCGACCGCTCCGCGATGGGTGCTGTCGTCGACCGCCCCCGCAAGATTGCGATAAGCCGCCGACTGCAAAAACTGGTTAAAATCCATTGATTGCCCTTTCTTGTTTTCTTAGCCCAGAAGGATGACGCAGTCGGTTGTTCCGTTGACGTCAAGAACCAGTCCGCGCGCGACATTACCGCCGGCCGGATCACTTGCACCCAATGCGGGGGCTTGTTTGACGGTACCGGATGTTCCGCCGACTACTTTGTTGCCGACAACCGGCACCGTTGCCGATACCGCCAGCCGGCAAATCCCTGATACCTGCACCGAGGCGAGACGCTTGCCGACGTCTCCGTCAGTGAGGGTCAGTGCCACCAGTTTTCCCAAAAGGATGTCGCCGGCGCCTATCGGACCGATTTCTCCATTCCCTGTGAGTTTGACGGCTTTGCCGATGTCCGCATCCTTCAAATCGTCAACGCCAGTTGTCTGGTGAATCTTGAATGTCGCAATGACCGGAGCGATCGCCTCAAGATTCTGATCACGTACTGCCATACAGTCTCCTTATCTTATTTTGATCTGAATTGGCCGGGAGAGACTCCCGCATGGCCGGGACGAATGTCCCTCTCTACTGCTTATTTGTAATCCGAATAGTTGTGCCGCCCATCGGCTCGCCGCCGGGACGAAGCCGGAAGTCCAAAGCTCGACGGAAAGGCGTCGCGAAATTTCGCAGTGGTCCGCCGATATTGTTCCACCAACTGCGGTGATGACATGGAAGGAAGCGACTCAGCCAGTTCAGTTGCTTCGGCAAGGGCCTCACCGGTCTGACGCGCCACCGCCAGGGCCTTGGCCATGCCGACTATCCGCGAGATATAATCCTCCCTGAGAATCGTTAATTCCTCCGAGAGCTGAGAAACGGCCGAGCCGGCGCCAACTGAAGATTCCAATACTTTCCGGATCGCGTCCAGGTCGATCTCGACAAGAGATTCGTCGGAGAGGACGGCAATCAGTTCCGTCACGGCTGTTGTACTGGCGTCATGGTGTGCCACTCGTTACTCCTGATTCATTCGTTAAGTGCAACTCTATTCGCGTCAGACGCGAATCTATCTGCTGTGACATGCGGAATAATTCCTCTTTGCTGACCGTTCTCTCTTTGAGAAGTATTTCCAGACCCGATAGCCGCTTGTCGAGCGTGTCGACCACCCGGTTTTCTGCTTTGGCCGACAGTTCCAGCTTGAGCGACTGGATTGTCAGGAAGTAGGCCGCCACGACGCCGAACAGCATTGTGACGACATTAATTACTTCCCCCATCCTGATTTTCTGAAGGCGCAGTATGCTCATCCCCTGATTCCCGCCCCTATATGATTTCCGGTCTGAGCCGCAATTGGCGAACGATAGACCAGATACTTGAGCGCTCCTCGAATACGAAGCGGCCGCACGTGAACGGCGAACTGCGAATCGGCGAGATGAGACTTGAATCCCCTGCTGGGAGCGTCAGGACGCGCAACACTCCCCGGTGCATGCGCCACTTCATCAACAATCAACTTCTTTCCCGATTCGATCAGCGGTACATACGACTTTGGCATGACGAACCGGTGTAACCTGCTTCCATCGCTCAATTCAAGATTGACTTGGTCCGCTTGACTCTGATTCCTCGCAATTGAATCCCGGATGTTCCTGAATTCGGACGATGTCGCAGAGTAGACGGGACTTTGGAAGGGACTTGATCCCGCCCGCCAGAGATAGACCCCTTCCCGTGTCTGAAGATTGAGACTCGCGGATTGCAGATGTGCGATGTCGGTCTTTTGGGCACGCATCGTTCGCACCGTCAATTCGCCGAAACGAGAGGGAAGAGAATCAAACTCCTTCTCATCGTGCGGGAATAGCCTCAGTTCCAATCGGGATACCGGCCCCCGCCCCTTATTCAGAAATAGCTCGGTCTCCCCCGCAGTGCAACGATCCCTGCCGCGCATCCCCACCAGCAAGCCTTCCAAAGGCTGGGCGGAGGGATAGTGGCGAGACGTTTTGCCTTGAATCGGAAGTGAGAGAAGAATCGTGTCGTCCAAACTGCGTGCTTCCAAGAGCGACTCCCCGATATTCACCACCACCGGAATCCCCGCATAAGCCGGCACAACTACATATTCAACCGACCCATCCAATGCCAGCCAGTCGGCGACAGGCTCTGGATTCCATTGACGGGACTGGGTATGCGAAACCCGACCATCCCATCTGTCAATTTCCAGCTGTCTCGATATGGAAGTGTCCGGCGTCGCCCCGCGATAGACAAGGGAGGTCTCCAGGACCCGCTGGATCTGCCGGTAGTTAAACCAGATCGACCCGTCCTGGGTTGTTTGGTGCCCGCAGGTGCGTATGTCGCTCCCGCAGAGAGAGCACTCCG
>JACRAV010000412.1 GCA_016213305.1 Candidatus Zixiibacteriota bacterium
CCAGTTGGGTTATATGTTCTTCGGGATAGCCATCGGCATCGGCGTCGCGGCGCTGGCCCGGACTCTGTATGAATCGCTGAGCGCACGCAAATCGCCGCTGGCCCGACCGGCGGTGTATGCCTGCGGACTGCTGGTGCTTCTGCCGGCGGTCGGCTTTTCGCGCAATTACTACCACAACGACCGGTCGAACAATCGGATTGCCTACAACTACGCGTACAACACGCTTGCCTGCTGTGACAAGGATGCGGTCCTGTTCACCTCGGGCGACAACGACACCTATCCACTCTGGGCAATGCAGGAAGTGTTCGATTTCCGCAAGGATGTCCGGGTGGTCAATCTCTCCCTGCTGGGCGCCGACTGGTATATCTGGCAAAGAAAAGAGCAGTTCGGCGTGCCGATTCCGTTGTCCAGGGATCAGATCCTGATTCAGTCAAACGATATGACGGGTCGAACCGAGGTCCGTCCACCCAAATCGTTCATGGACCGGGCGCGCGGCGAACAGACCTACCTTATGCCTCGGCTGGCCAAAGACCGCATCGTGACCGTGCCTCAGATGCTGGTCGATGAGGTGGTGCTCGAGAACCGCTGGAAATACCCGTTGTATTTTTCTGCGCCCCCGTACCGCGAGTCGCCGCTGAAATTGGCGGATCGGGCTGTATCGGTCGGTCTGGTGTACCGCCTCGACAAAGATCCGGCGCCGGGAAGAATTGACGTCAATAAAGGGTTTGAGCTATTCACCAGGACATTCATCAATACGGGGTACGCAAGCTCGAAACCCTATCGGGACGAAAACGCCACCAATGTATTGGTCACCTACGGGTACAACACCAGCAATCTGTATGACGAGTTGATTCGCACCGGCGACACGGCCCGCGCCCTTGAACTATTCGACACCATTTCGGTCAAGTACCCCGAATACTGGCAACTGCCGTTGCAGGTGGCCTCCTTGCACGATGCGCGGCATGATTCGGCCCGGGCCGAGCAGGTCCTGACCCGTTTGCGCGACACGCTGGCGGCCTTCCACGCCGCCAGTCCGACCAACCTGACCTATATCTCAGACTATGGCATGATTCTGACCGAGATCGGAAAGCGGCACAAAGACCAGGGAATGATTCAGGCTGGCATCGCGCTGATGTGGCAGGGATTCGAAGGGAATCCGAACAGTGCCCTGGCGTTTCGCAAACTGGTCTCGGCCCTTGGCCAGACCGGAGATATGGCGGGAGCACAGAAAGCCGCCCGCATGATCGCCGAATACAAAATCAACCAGAATGACGGGTACGTTCAGCGCCTGTCGGGAATCACCCCGCCGTCTGGAATCCAAATACCGGAGGAATAAAACTATGACTGTTGAACATGCCGTCAGATTGATGGCCGGTACACTGGTGCTGACCTCGGTGGCGCTGACATGGTTGGTGTCGCCATGGTGGTTGCTACTGGGTGTCTTTGTCGGGCTGAACTTGATTCAGTCGGCCTTCACCCGCTGGTGCCTGGCCGAGAATATTCTCCGCAAGCTGTTCTTCGCTGGACAGAAATAAACGGCACCAGCTGTCGCATCAGCCGGTGAGCCGCGCATAACGGGCATTCGATTCCGGCAGGTCGACACCGGTTGCCGCGCCCCAGAAAATACCGCTGAGAATTGCGGGCAGGATAAAGTCCCACCGCTCAATGAATATTTCCGTCGCTGAAGCGGATGGGATACAGGTCAGCACCGCGCCGATGACCACAAACGTAATCGACCACCATTGATACGATCGCAGACCCGCGCACATGGGGGTCTGCGGCTCGCCCCGATATGCCTCCTCGACAAATCGGCAAATCCCGGTCAGCAAAAAATACACTCCGGCGATCAAACTCTCGGGTAAGTGGGCACTCCATAAACGAATTAGCAGAAGCCCGATAATCAAATTCCCGGCAATAGAGTAAAGAGGGGTGGGATAAATCGGCGCATTGGCCAGTTCCGCCAGATGCACGACCCGGGTGCTGGGATTAACATACCTGATCCCCTGCGCGGCATTGGCGGCCAAACGACCGTGGCAACATCCCTGCACCAGACAGCGGAGCCGACCGACCGCCTGCAAAAAAGGCGCGGCCACAGCGAGAGCCACCAGCAGTGACATCCCATCAACACCGAAAAGTAGGACGGATGCGATCACGCCCACTCCGGAGCCGACGATGGCCCCGAAATAACCGAACGGCCGCAAGAGCCGCGGTGAACCCTCTACCAACTGGACGAATAAGGCTCCGCCGATAATGCCGGAGATACAGACGGTGAGGATCGGGCCGTCGCCGATGTCGGGCCGCAGAATCGCAACGATTGCATATCCGACAAACCCGGCCAGACCGGCATACATACTATGGTTGATGATTCGTACCGGCCCGATTCGCCATGCCCGCCAGGAATTGGCAAACGATTCGGTGGCCTGACGGATTTTGGCCCAAATGGCATGTCTCCCCCAGATCACAACTACCAGAACCAGCGCGCCGAGCAGATCCATCATCGAATGCATCCCGGTGGTCACACACGAAGCGCCGATGACAGCGGCCCACACCCACCAGAGGGGAATCAACCTGGGAAAACGGGCCGAGAACAGACGCGCGACCAGTAATGCCCAGATGAGATGGAAAGCCGGAAAAGCGGTATAGGCGCTGTCGTGATGCTGTCCCCAAATGAGTAATTGTCCCAGGGGTGTTTGCGCTTCAAATGGCCGTGGGGCGTGGGCGACCGGAAGTATGAAGAAACAGGCGGTTCCGACAATCGTCGCAATGATGCCGGTCACGGCGAATTCACGAAGTTGACGGCGCGAACCGGCCAGCAACGGCGCCGCCACCACCCAGCCATAAACGCTACCATAGACAGCCACGGTCCACTCGAGCACAGGCCATTGATGTTCGACGTTGAATGTCAGGTTCAAGGCATTCCTGAACGGAGCCACAAACACGGTCAGTTCATACGCCAGACACCAGACAATGAGAAGGAGAAGTACCGATACCCGCTCGGACATCGACGGTTTATTGTCGCTGGAATCCGGGAGTCTCAATAAGGGCCGGGGTCGATTTTCGCCGAAGCGTCTGTCCATATCTATTCGTTCATACCCATACACGAGGGCCGTGCACGATAGCGCCACAACGGGTGTGACCAGCCAGAATCCGGATGCTGAATCAAGAGCGACGGACAGACCGACACTCGCCAGACAGAAACCAACGTACAGAGGATGACCCAGATATTTATAAATACCCCGGTTCACGAATTGCGACGGCGGGTAGGGATTCATGGGCAACCCCCGACCAAATACCCACAGAGCGACCGTTCCGGATATCATCAGACCACACCCAGCCAACGCCATAACAACACCGGTCCAGGGCGACAGCGGTGCCGGGATTGCCGCACTTAGAACCGCATACTTTGACCAGATGATCAGGATGGCCGGCAAAACGACGACAAACAACGAACCGTACATGAACTTTCCGGCGATAGATCGGTCGTGCAGTTCAGACATCGAACGTCACCCTTTCATGAATGGTCCAGCCGACAACCGATGACCCGTCGGCGCGAGTGAGCGTTCCCTTGCTCAGCCACTTTTCCTCGTTGATTGATGTCACATGTCCGGGCAGAACCGCCCGGATCAACGGGACCGATCCAAGCGCCGTCGTGCCAATTGCTCCCTTTCGGAGCAGTCGCGAGTCACTCATACATAATTCAAATTGTCCATCCGAGGCCACCCGACCATCACCTACACTCCCGACGACATCATGCCCGTTGTACATCAAGCGTGTCTGGGCCAGATCATTATTCCAGCAAATCCAGATGACGGACTGATCTTCAGAGACAAATCGTCCCCATTGCAAGTGACGCAGGCCGATTTCCTGTGGCCAGCCGGTCATGTTGAGTCGTTCGACATACCCCCGACCGGCGATAGTGCGCCCGTCGCCCAAATTGACGCTCACCAGCGATGACGGTTGGTGGCAATGCCAGATAATTTCGTTTCCCCCCGCCTGATGCAGGACACGATGGATGGGTGGCGCGCATGTACACCATCGGCCAGAGAGGGCAAGTGAGCGGCTGTTCCAGTTGATCATATCGGCGCTTTCGACCGGGGGCCGCCAGCAGAATGACAGATGCGCTCGGCTGGGAGCGGTATTCCCGTCATGAGTCAGCAGACCGGATAGGGCGAGTCGAACCCCCCGCCACCTGACCAGAGCCGCGTACCCGATCAGTGCATGGCCGCTGTCCGACACACAGTCCAGATACCACTTGGTGAGACGAAAATAGCTCATATTCGCTTCCGGAAAGGGAAATGAGCCGAAAATCGACAGATACGTCAATACAAAACGGAGGGGATTTCGGGAACGCTATTTCAGCAAGACCAGCTTCTTTGCGCTGTAGCCGCCCTCAACACTTAACGTATAAAGGTACACACCGGTTGCGACGGTGCGGCCGCGCTCATCGTCGCCGTTCCACGTAATGTCGTTTGAACCGGCGGGCATGGTCTCGTTCCACTGCCGGACTACCTGACCGAGAAGATTGTAGATTGTCACGGAAATCGCCGCCCGACGCGGGAGTGTCACCGGGATATGGGTGGTTGCATTGAATGGATTAGGATAATTCTGGCCCAGCGCGAAGCCATCCGGCAACGTACCGATCATTGGTTCTTCCACCGATGTGGGAGCGTCGCCGGTAAGCGCGACGACATACATGTCCGATCCGCCAGCGCTGAACGAATATGAATATCCGGCCATGACAAAGTTTCCTTTGCGATCGACGGTGATGCTTCGACTGTAATCAGCCAGCGTACCGCCATAGGTCGTGCTCCAGATCAAACCGCCGATCGGCGAGACCCGCACGACATACGCGTCAGATCCTCCCTTGCCGAACGATTCGGTGGTTCCGGCCAGAATGAAGTCGCCGCCGGGCGAATTGATAACTGAAAATCCGCGGTCATCCTTGGCCCCGCCGAAGGTCTTCTCCCAGACGACGTCGCCGAAGGGAGTCACCTTAAGAAGATAGGCGTCGTTGTATCCAAGCCCATATGAAGAAGTCGCCCCTACAATCATATAGTCGCCGTCGAGTGCGGTTTCGACCGAATACCCATAATCCGCCTTGGATCCGCCGAAGGTTTTGGCCCAGACGGAATCGCCGTTCCAGTCAACCTTGACTGCGTAAATACTGCTATACCCTTCACCGAATGAGCCGGTGGAGCCGACCGCCACAAATCCGCCGATCGTCTCCCGTGCCGCCATGCCCGATTCGCCTCCCGCGCCTCCGAATGTTTTTGCCCAGATGGAATCACCCTGCCGGGTAAGTTTCAACAGCCACAGATCGCCGTATCCGGCACCACTGGAGCTGGTCGTGCCGCAGATGATGAAATTGCTGTCGGAGGTCCACCGGATCGACCACCCTTCGTCGCTGTTAACGCCGCCATAGGTTCGGCTCCACGACAGATCGCCGCCGGCGCTGATCCGAATGAGATATAAATCTTCTTTCCCAACCCCCGCGGAAGCAGTTGATCCAACCACGATACAGCCACCGTCGGGCATGACCTGTACATCACGACCAAAGTCAGCCGCGACGCCGCCGAAGGCCCGTGTCCAGACGGTATCGCCGAGAGAATCGAGCCGGATGACATAGATGTCATGGTCGCCATGACCGAATGAGTAGGTTGATCCAACCACAAAGTAGCCGCGGTCGGCGGTCGCCGCACAGGCAAACCCGCCTTCATTATATGCGCCGCCGAAGTGGCGCGACCAGTTGGCATTTTGGGCGTAACTGTCCCCGGATATGGCCATCAAGGTGACAGCCACGGCACAGAAGTATTGTCGTCGCAATCCTATCGCGATCATTAGTTGTCTGTTCATCAATTGAACAGCTCTTGATTTACATATCGGCACTCCCCCCTGTTTCTTTAGGGGTCTTGAGTGTGGGGAGTTCCCCCCAACACAAATTGACCGGGCCACCCCTTTGACGCCGCCGCGCCCCCTCTAACTAATTGTCACTCAATCAACTACGACTGATTTTGCGAGTCGGCACCGCTCATGCACTTGCATATACGCAGGAAAAAGAATGAAACAGTTCGCAGGAGGAGTCATGAAATTCAAGCTACTATTGATAGCCATCCTGGCCTGGAGCTTTGCTCACGGAGAAGCGGCCCGGGCACAGGAACGAGCGACCATTCAGGCGCTGGCCACCGTGGTGTCCAGTTTGTCGCTGATTGGTACCAACGATCTGCAGTTCGGTACCGTGACGCTCGGCGTGAGCAAAGCGGTGGAGAAGATCGATGTCGGTTTCGCCGGAGAGTGGACCATCACCGGGACCCCCTCGGCCGAGCTGACGATCGATTTCACGCTCCCCACCGTCTTGCGCACGCTCGATACGCTGAGCACCATGCCGATCACCTTCCGGGCGACGGATGCGTCATACGGCTTCGCCCTGGCCAACCAGACCACCCCTCTGGGGGTCGTGAACCCGAATGGTCCGGTCGTTCAGCGGATTGGCGCCGGAGGACAACTGTTTATCTGGATCGGCGGCGTGGTATGGCCGCGTATCTCGCAGACGGGAGGCGATTATAGCGCGCCCATTCTGCTGACGGTCGCCTATACCGGCAACTGACTGGTCAGGAAATGAACAGATGCAGACGACACCGGCCGTCCGGTGATCGTCGAGTCTTGACAAGATAGCGTAAATGCATAGGTTGCTGATGTACCCACGTGTGGTCATCGGTAACCGAGATGCATATACGACTACGTTTCTTCATTTATGCCGTTCTTCTCTGCGTGCCCGGGCTGACATATGGGCGGGGCGGGATGTCGGCCGGCGCCTCCATTAACGCCTGCGCGACCGTGGCCGAACCGGTCGGCCTGATCCCGGTCGGTCAACTATCGCCATCGTCTCCGGATTCGCCTACCACCAGCCAATTCGATTACCTGCTCGTCTCCCCCACGCGAGGGGTCACCCTGAACGTGGACGGTCTTTCTGTTGATTTGACCGGCCGGCTTACGACCGTGTCCGAATTTCTGTCCGGGCTATCCTTCACCCCGCCGCCGTCCGAGGCGTCAGTTGACCGGGCTGTTGTCATCACGCTTATCTACTCAGACAACTGAGACCCCAGTTCAAAGTTGACTCTGCCTGTCGCGCCGCCTTAGTTTGGCGGTGTCAATGAATACAGGTGAATCATGCGTCGCTTCGCTTTGATCGTCATCAGCGCGATCTTTTTCCTGTCGCCGCAGGCGCGGGGACAGGCGATCAGCATTTCACTGGTCAACAATCTTCAGTTCGGCAATGTCTTTCCCGGTCAGCCGAAGGTGATTGCCAAGAGCACTGCCGGAGCGGCGGCGGAGTTCCATGTCGCCGGCACAGCGGGGGCCGAGGTGCTGATCACCTTTCTCACCCTGCCCACTTACGTCAATGCCGGCGGAGCCAACATGAACGTGGTGATTTCCCAGACCGACTGCGCCATGGATTCCTCGGCCACCCCTAATCAGTCCACTCCCGGATACAATAATCTCAATCCCTGGCAACCGATCACCTATCGGCTCGGTTCGAACGGGCTGACGATATGGCTCGGGGCCACAGTTGTGCCCAATGTTGGTCAAAAATCGGGCAGTTATTCCGGCCTGATTCAGGTGCGAGCCGAGTACACCGGCAACTGATTTCTTCCCTGTTCAGCTATAACGCAGAATCGTCTCCCGGGGAGACCCCTGGGGCAATAAACACAGGCGGTTTCGCGTAACTCTCCGATAAAAGCGTTAGACAGCAGATAAACATTTTCATAGCAGGGGAAGCGTTGGAGGCAACATGAGAAAAAGTAATCTCGCTTTATTGATTTCTCTGGTGGCGCTCCTGATCGTTGGCGTGTCGGTCCCGGCACAGGGACAGGATGTTGCAAACGGTCAGGCGATCGCTAATGTTCTGGCCAGTCTGACAGTCGTGGCGACCCAGCCGCTGGATTTCGGCAATGTCTTTCAGGGAGTGGCGAAGACACAGGATGAAACGAACGATGCCCTTTCCGGCATATTCACCATCTCAGGTGCGTCCGGCGCGGGCATATCCGTGTTTTTCCAGCTTCCGGATTATCTCGCGCTCGCCAGCGGCGCCGACCGGATGATCATTGCGTTCAGCAATCAGGACTGTACCTTCTCGGTACTCGATGCGGCCGCACCGTCAACACCTTCGGCTCCGGGTCTCGGCGCTCTTCTCAATCAGGATCCCCGCCTGTTGGCCGGGACAACTGTGGGAGCCGGCGGCGTGTCCCAGATATTCATCGGTGGTAAAGTCACACCGGCGGTGAACCAGTCGGCCGGCGCTTATACCGGGGATATCGTTTGCACGGTCGCATACACCGGGACCTGAGCAATCCACATCGCCTTAATTAATAGAGGGCCTCGCGGCCCTCTTTTTTATTCCCGCCGCCATATCTTATTGTCCAACAGGCGATTAGGCCGTCCCAATCCCATTCGAAACACCGTTATGGGGTCGAAAATGCAGTGTGACTCCGTCGGTCCCCCCCGGTGGTCTTGCAAAATGCCGATTTTTTCTGTGTGGGTCTGTTAAGTTTTTGATCTCCTCGCCGAATTAGCAGTGATAGAAGTGCGAAAAATGAACTTTGCATTTTGCAAGAAGCTCTAGAAGGAATTGGAGTCAGTTATGAAGAACGATCCTATCTGGCTGAGACGGCTGACGGTGGTAGCGGCGCTTGTGGCGCTGGTCGCAATCGTACCGCTGTCCTCGGCACAGTCGCAGGATGTCGCAGTCGGTCAGGCGACCGCTACGGTGCTGGCCGTGCTATCGGTGACTGCCACGCAGTCATTGGATTTCGGCAACGTCTATCAGGGCGTGGCGAAAACTCAGGACGAGACCAGCGACGCCAACTCGGGCAAATTCGCCATCACCGGCCAGGCGAGTGCCAACATCTCCTGTTTTTTCCAGTTGCCGGAATATGTCGCGCTGGCCAATGGCAGTGACCGGATGGTGATCACCTTCAGCACCACCGACGCAACCTTTGCACCCGCGGCCGGGGCAACACCCTCAGCTCCGGGCGTCGGAGCGACGGCCAACACCAATCCGCGGAACCTCACGGGCACAGCTCTGGGAGCGGCGGGTGGCGCGCAGATATTTCTCGGCGGTAAGGTCATACCGTCGGTGAATCAGGCCGCCGGCGCCTACAGCGCGGATATCGTGCTGACGGTTGCGTATTCAGGAACTTGATAAGTTAACTAAGGATACGGGTAAACACATAAAGGGGTAATACCTCGTCAACAAGGAGACGCACATGCGTACGTTTTCACTCAAGAAAGCCGGACTCTGCCTGATGGTGATGGCGGGACTGGCTACGATGACAGCTCCGGCGGCAAACGCTCAGGATGTCACTACCGGATCGGCCACAGCCACCATTCTGGCCGTTCTTTCAGTGACCGCCACTCAGGCTCTGAATTTCGGCAACGTCTATCAGGGCGTGGCCAAAACTCAGGATGAGACCAGCGACGCTAACTCGGGCATTTTCACCATCACCGGCGCCGCGGCGGCCAACATTTCCTGCTACTTCCAGTTGCCGGAATTTGTGGCGCTCGCGAATGGCAGTGACCGGATGACGATCACATTCAGCTCCACCGACGCGACCTTCTCGGTACTCGATGCGGCGGCCCCGTCAACCCCTTCGGCCCCGGGCCTGGGCGCGACGCTCAACACCAATCCGCGTAACCTGACTGGCACGGCGATCGGCGCCGGCGGCACGTCGCAGATTTTCCTGGGCGGCAAGGTGATTCCGTCGGTAAACCAGACCGCGGGCGCTTACAGTGCCGATATCGTGCTGACCGTGGCGTATCTCGGTACCTGAGATGACCAGCCACCGGGGGTGATGCCCCGGTCGTCGGGCGCCTCATGGAGTGAAGCGGCCCAAGGTTAACGAATGTAAACATAGGAGGATATACAATGATTACGACAACGACAACCCCACCGACGAGCACTCGACGCGCGCGGTGGGGTTTTCTCTTCTCTCTGGTCACTGTTTTGGCGCTAACCGGCAATCTGGCCGCCGGTGTGCTGGTAGCGCCGACCGTCGTACTGTTGTCCGACAAGAACCGGACGGCCCGCCTTGAAATCAACAATCCGGGGACCACGCCACAGGAAGTGACCATCGCCTTCGCCTATGGTCTTCCGGAATCCGACAGTATCGGTAATGTGCGCGTCGCGTTGCAGAACACTAATGTGACCGATCCGCGCTCGGCTATGGAATGGGTCAAAGCGTTTCCCCGCCAGATGGTGATTCCACCGAACGGCTCGCAAGTGATCCGGTTCGTCGTCAATCCGCCCAAGGGACTGGCCGACGGCGAATACTGGGCACGCGTGGTCGTGCGGTCCAAGGAGAGCGAACAAACCATTCCGAAGCCGAGCGAGGAAGGGTCCATTACCACCAAGCTCAACATGATCATGCAGACGGCGATCATGCTCAAGTACCGCACCGGCACGCTCAATTCGCTGGTCGCGATAACCGGGTCGGAAGCAGTCAAGACCGATTCGACCGTCGTGGTGACTATGGATATGGAAAATCGCGGCAATGTCTCGTACGTCGGCGTTCTGACCTGCCGCCTGCTGGACACCAACAAAAAAGAAATTTCGCGTACACAGACCGACCTGGCTGTCTATCGCCAGTTGAAGCGGCGCATGGAACTCCCGCTCAACGGCGTGACGAGTCGCTGTTCTGTTGAGGTTTCCCTGACGACCGAAGGCCGCACCGATCTCGCTCCCGAGGACGTCATCCCCGGCAACAAAGTATTCTCAACGGTCGAGGTGGATCAGGGCAACAGGTAAGCTCGACACATTAATGACATAGGATCGGATGCGGCAGGATGCCCGTTAAGATTGGTCTCAAAATAACGCTGATTATCTCAGCATTGGTCACAGCCGCGGTGACGTCTGTCATTTCGGCCGAGCCCACTGTCGAGGAAATTACCGTCAACTTTGAAGTCCCTCGATTAACCTCGAAGGACATTTTCGTTCGTTATGACGGTTCGACCATCTTTCTGCCGTTCACCGAGATCTTTCATATTCTCGATCTGAACGTCGGAACCGACCCCGACCGCACCCGTATCGAGGGATTCTTCATCACCAAAGGTCATCGGTACGAGCTACGACCCAAGGAAGCCCGCGCCGTTGTCAATGGAACGGACATGCCTCTCCTTCCCGGGAGTTTTCAGTACGACGGCATGGAACTGTATCTGCGCATCGATCAGTTCAAGAACCTGTTCGGCCTCGATATGACGTTCAACTTCACCATGCTTCGGGTGCTGTTGCCGCTGAGCGACCAGTTCCCGGCCTACCAGCGCCTTTTGCGCAAGCAGGCGCGCGAAAAACTCGACAAAACCGAGGCGGCGCTGAAAAACATCAAAGTCATCCCCCGAAAACATGAGTGGTTTTCCGGCGGCGTGATTGACTGGACTCTTTCAACCAATCCCCTGGGCGGGGGCGGACAGTACGCCGACATGGGTATCGGCTCGATGCTGTTTGGCGGCGACCTGAGCGTTTCCGGCGCGGGCAACACGACCACCGGCTTCAACCCCGAGGATATCACGGCCCGCTGGCATTATGCGATCGATCCCAATCCGTTTCTGACACAAATCGAACTCGGCTCGATCAACTCCGGCGGCCTGCTGAATCGATCAATGCGCGGCGGCTTAATAACCAATCGACCGCAGGTTCAGCGAACTTATTTCCAGACCGTCAACCTCTCCGGACCGCTGGAGCCGGGTTGGGAAGTCGAGCTGTACGCCGACGGCAAACTGCTCGACTACGCCGAAGCCGATCAGGGCGGGGGGTATCATTTCAACGTCGATGTCAACTATGGCGCCTCGGATCTCGAACTCAAGATGTACGGTCCCAACGGCGAGATCCGGACCGAGCAACGGCATGTGCAGGTTCCCTACACGCTGGTTCCCAAAAAGCAGTTTGAGTACGCGTCGTCGGTCGGTATGGACATGGTCACGCCGGGGCAACGCTGGTACGCGCAGACCAATGGGTATTACGGAGTCATCAACCGGCTCACTCTCGGACTGGGGACCGATATACCGTTATCCCCGCCGGCCGGAAAGGTGGCGGAGAAACCGCTGGTTTCAGCTGAAGCGACAGCTATCATTGCCAGTTCGCTGGTCGCCAACGCCTCCGTTGCGCCGGGGTACCAGTCGCTCTTCGGATTGAACTACACGATGCCGTCGTCGATCAGCGCCAATGTGGGACTGACAACCTTTGCCGTAAGCAAGTATCGCAATCCCGTCGAGCAGAAATACAGCGCGTCTCTGTCGCTGTCCAGTCCGATACGGCTGGGCCAGCGGTACCTGGGCCTTCGCTATAACCTCTCGCGCGACGTGTACCGCAACTTTAACTCCACGTCGATGAACTACGGGTTCAGCGCCTCCGCCTGGCGCATGTATGTCAACTATTTGGGGCGGTTCAAGAGCACCCGGTATCCATCGCGGGTCTCCCGGTCATTCACCAGCCAGATGCTGTTGTCCACCGACCTCCTGCGCTGGCTAAGACCGCAGTTCCGGCTGGATTATGATCACACGACCAACAGTTTGTCCCGTTTCGGCGTCTATGTCACCCGCCGATTCCTCAAAACCGGCCAGATCAGTTTATCATACGAACGAAGCCCGGTCGCCAAAAGCAACATGATCATGCTGGGCGTCAACTTCTTCACCTCGGCG
>JACRAV010000410.1 GCA_016213305.1 Candidatus Zixiibacteriota bacterium
AACCGCCTGTCCATTCCGCGACAGCAAACGGGCAATAGCCATTCCCCACGAACCGGCACCGATTATGCCAACATGAACGGGCATATCAGACCTTCTTCTCCCCTGAGGCGAAACTGAACCGGTTCTCTGTGCCGTCGGCGATGCGGGTCAGGTTGGAGCGGTGGGTCCAGATGATGATAAGCATGAGCAGTCCGGTCATCACCGGATAGATCATGGCCCGGTCGGTGGTCAGAAACAGTCTGTCGGCGAGCGTCGAGCCAAAAAGACAGACACCAGCGACCATGGATCCCAGCGAAATATATTTCGAAATTGCCACGGTGATGACAAAGACACCCAGGGCGATTAGCGAGTGCCACGGCAGAAGCGTCAGCATGACACCCAATGCGGTGTTGACTCCCTTACCGCCTCGGAATCGCAGATAGATCGGGAAGACATGTCCGACCACGGCGGCCAGCCCGGCCACGACCAAAAACAAATCGCGCGAAATAGTTTGCTGGCCCACCGCGCGTGCGATGGCGACCGCCGCCGCCCCTTTGCCGATGTCACCCAGATACACCCAGATCGCCGCTTTGGCGCCCGCGACCCGCCAGACATTGGTCGCGCCGATATTG
Source organism: Candidatus Zixiibacteriota bacterium (assembly GCA_016213305.1). Lineage (GTDB taxonomy): Bacteria > Zixibacteria > MSB-5A5 > GN15 > FEB-12 > JACRAV01. The sequence goes on from JACRAV010000410.1 coordinate 612, forward strand.
CCCGATCCCTGAGTGCGAATGTCGGCGATGCCATACATCCGCGCCACCAGCCAGCCGAATGGAATACCGCCGATCAGATAGGCGGCGACCACTACGGCTATGACCGGCAACTGATCCATCAATCTACTCGCTGTCGGCCGGAACTGGCGGGAAAGTCGTATCGACGGGCATCGACACCGGCTCTTCCATTCTAATCGGCCTCAAAGAATCAAGGTCGGGGTAGTAGGCAACAATCGCATCGCTGATCTGGATAATTTCAGCGGTGTCGAGCATTTTGTCGGATACCCACCCTGACAGCGATGAAGTCGTGGTCATGAATATCTGCCACCGGGACGGATCGAGCGGTTCGGTCTTGAATCGTTCAACGAAACGATCGATCAGGGCGTTGAACCGGGTGGTATCGACAATTTCCGGGTGACGCGCGGCCTCGGCTTTCAATCCGCTGATCGTGTAGGCTGTGCCCCACTTGGCCAGGTCTTCCTTATAGTACCAGCAGGTCACTAACGAGACGATGAGAAGCAACAGAAGTGAACTGGCGACAATGATGCCAACGAGACATCCTCTGGACATTCCTCCGGCTTTCTCTTCCATAGTATTTCCTTACGCTGAGTTGTTCTTGCGGGGGGCGACGGCCAAGCTCCATGCTGGGCGGCAACAATATCGCACCACTCCTTCAAGAAATGGTTTCGTCTCATATATAGTCTCGGAGGCCCGTTCGGGCAAGTGGCGACCGCAAAAAAAAGAACCCGTCCTAAGTGGGACGGGTCCGTGATGTTCGACCTGTGCGGGTGGGCGATCAGCCGCGCGAGCGACGCCGCAAAGCACGGGACATGCCGGCCGTCGAAGCCGCCGGCTTCTTTTTGGCGGCCGCCTTTTCCCCTTTTTTCCCCTTGGCGTCCACCGCTTCCTCTTTGGGCTTTTCGGTCAGCAATTCGATGACCGAAATCGAGGCGCCGTCGCCGCGCCTCACGCCCAGCTTGATGATGCGGGTGAAGCCCGATGTGCGATCGGCAAACTGCGGCAGGATATCGCCGTAGAGTTTTTTGAAGGCCTCGCGGACATGAATCGTCTTGGCCACATCGCGCTTGGAGGTCAGCGTGTTCTGCTTGGCTTTGGAAATGATGCGATCGACGACCGGTTGCAGGGCCTTGGCCTTGGCGTCGGTCGTGCGAATCATGCGATGGAGAATCAATGACATGGCCATGTTGGCCAGCATGGCGTCGCGGTGCGACGCCGTTCTCCCCAGTTTAACAACTTTGTCCTGATGTCCCATGTATCCCGTTCAGCTACTATTTCTTGGGTTCAACAAATTTAGAGATATCCATGCCGAAGTGCAGGTCCATGGACTCCAGTAATGATCCGATTTCATTGAGCGACTTTCGCCCGAAATTGCGGTATTTGAGCATTTCCGCCTCGGACTTGGTCACCAGTTCCTCGAGCGACTGTATATTGGCCGCCCGCAGACAGTTGGATGACCGCACCGACAATTCGAGTTCGTCCACGCGGGTTTTGAGAAGATTGCGAACGCGGACAATTTCTTCATCCTCGGTCTTGTCTTCCTGCACCAGCACCGCCTCGTCCATGTGAATGAACAGCTGGAGGTGGTCCTTGAGG
>JACRAV010000425.1 GCA_016213305.1 Candidatus Zixiibacteriota bacterium
GTCATGCCGCCGATCGCGAAATTGACCCCGGAACAGGCGATGTACCACTTTATTTCCGGCTATACCTCCAAGGTCGCAGGAACGGAAATTGGTCTCGGGGTGGAACCGGAGATCACCTTCTCGGCCTGTTTCGGAGCGCCGTTCATGGTGCATCATCCGTATTTCTACGCCGATATGCTCAAGAACAAGATTCTCAAATACGGCGCCAACTGCTGGCTGGTAAACACCGGCTGGACCGGCGGGCCGTACGGCATCGGCAAACGCATGTCGATTCATCACACCCGCGCCCTCCTGAACGCGGCCCTCGATGGCAAACTGCTCTCGGTGGATTACTACACCGATCCGGTCTTCGGTTTCGCCGTACCGAAGCAGTGCGAAGGGGTGCCGGAAAAGGTCCTCAATCCGGCCAACACCTGGGATGATCAGTTCGCCTATCAGGACAAATACTTGCAACTGGCGGCGCTGTTCATTGAGAACTTCAAGAAATTCCGCGACGGGTGTCCGCAGGAAGTGATCAACGCCGGGCCGGTGAAACGCGAATTTGTCACGGCGCGAAAAGGGTAGGGGATGCCGACCTATCAGTATCACTGCCCGCACTGCGGCCACGAATTCGAAGAATTCCAGTCGATGAATGACGACCCGATCGACGTCTGTCCCAAGTGCGAAGGCACGCCGCATCGGGTCATCTCCGGGGGGGCCGGCTTTCTCTTCAAAGGAAGCGGGTTTTACATCACCGATTATCGAAGCAAGGACTACAAATCGAAGGCCGCCGCCGATAAACCGTCATCCTCGTCCGACTCTTCCTCAACTTCATCGACTTCCAAACCGTCCACGCCGAAGCCGAAAGATGCTTGAGCCGGACAACCGGTTGAAATGAAGGCACACTCGTGACCACGTGTGACTGGAACGATCTCGGGGCGAAACTCAAAGCGGCTGAATCTCTCATTACCAGTCTCGATGGTCAGGATGACTACTTTCACGACGCGTCGTTATTCAACGCCCGGCCATCGGCTATTCTCAAGGCCCGCTCGACCGAAGATATCGTAACGGCGGTTTTGTTCTGTCGTGAACGCGGTGTTGCCATCACTCCGCGCGGCGCAGGCACCGGCCTCTCCGGCGGGTGCGTGGCCGCCCCCAATGCTCTCATTCTGTCAACCGCTGATCTCAAGAAACTGGAGATCGACCGCCCAAAACGGATGGCGATCTGCGGCCCCGGCGTCATCACCAAAGATCTCGAAGAGGCCGCCTCGGCGCAGGGTCTGGCGTATCCGCCCGATCCCGCCTCGTGGCTTGAATCATCCCTTGGGGGCAATGTCGCAGAGGGAGCCGGGGGATTACGATGCAAGCGGTATGGCGTCACCAAGGATTATGTCCTCGGGCTGAAAGCAGTGCTCGCCGATGGCTCAATCCTGCGCACCGGCTGTTTCAACTCCGAGGAGGGGCTCAATCTCGGCGATATCCTGATCGCATCCGAAGGCACCCTGGCGATCATCACAGAAATTGCCCTGCGCCTGACTGATCCGATCGTCCGTGGGACTACTATTCTGGTGGCCTTTGACCGCCCCGTCGACGCCGCGCAGACAGTTTCCGATATCACCGCGGCCGGAATCATTCCCACGGTGCTGGAATTTCTGGATGGCGACGCGGCCGCCTGCTCCAATGCCTACGAAAAGAATGAAGGTCTGGACAATGTTGCCGCTATTCTGCTGATCGAAACGAGCGACACCGGTCAGGCCGGGACCATCGAAGCCATATGTCGAAATCATCACAGTTCATTCTTGCGTCGCGAGACCGATCCTGAAAAAGCAGAGACGCTCTGGAAAGTCCGCCGGAACCTGTCCAAGGCGGTCAAGCAGTCGGCGGCTTTTCGCATTTCCGAGGTTGTGGCCGTGCCCAACAGTAAATTCCCGTCGCTGGTCGATTGGGTGGCCGAGGAAAACAAGAAACGGGCCCCCTTGCGCCTCAATTCATTCGGACACGCGGGCGACGGCAATCTCCATGTGAATTTTCTGGCCGGGGACGATACCCCCCGCACCCTGGCTCTGGTGGAGAACGGAATCGAGGCCCTCATGCGCAAGACCATTGAGCTGGGAGGCACGGTGACCGGCGAACACGGGATCGGCCTGGCCAAAAAGAAGTACTTGTCATGGGAGTTCGATCCCCCCACATTACGGCTGATGCAGGCGGTGAAATCGGTCTTCGACCCCGATCGAATGCTGAATCCCGACAAACTGCTCTGAAGCCGCGCAGGGGCGGTGTCCTCGGATCCAAAGGAGGGATCCGCTCATGAAACGCTCACTTTGTCTTTTCACGGTCGCGATCGGCCTCATACTGACCGGGTGTTTGGTTCCATCCCTTCATCCCCTTTACAACGATAACGAGGTCGTTACCCGGCCCGGGATCGCCGGACGATGGTCTCCCGAAGATGGCGACGCGATATGGGACTTCGAGCTGGAACCGGACAGTTCGTATTCGCTGGCCTATGTTGACTCCGATGAATCCGACACCTCATGGTTCACCGTGCGACTGGTGCAACTTGATACATTCCTGTTCATGGATATGTACCCCGATCCAAGCGAGGTGCTGACCGACGCCTATAAGTCGCACCTGATTGCGGCCCACACTTTCTCGAGAATCGATATCGATTCCGATGCCATTACAATATCGGTGCTCGATGCCGACTGGCTCCGCAAGAGTATCGACTCCGGCTGGGTAAAGATCGCCCACGAACAACTTGGCCCTGATGATCTCGTGCTGACCGCCGGCACGCAAGAACTCCGCATGTTTCTGTTGAGCATCGTGGACGATACCGACGCGTTCTCTTCAGTCGATTTGTATCGTCAGATGGCCGGCCAACCGCCTAAATAGATCACATGGAACCACCATATCCTTGTCTATAAACTGCTGGTTCGCAGATATTCGCCGAATCGTTCCCACCTAAGACTTCCGACTGTAAAATTATAGATCATTATTGCCATAATTACCATAAGATGCTATGGCGCAATATGTTACGCATCGCCCGACCGCCCCAGCATTTCCTTGACACAATCGATCAACGGTTACTATATTGATCTCGATAATGTGAAACATTTCACATCATGACTGAGAACAGTTATCTGAAATACAGGTGAGAAGGAGTTGATCATGGCCAAGACCCTCAAAGAAAAACTGGCCGAGAAGATCCCGCAATTGCGTCAGGAGCGCCAAACCCTGGCCAAGAGTGACAAGGTGATCTCGCAGGTCACGGTAGAACAGGCCCTCGGCGGCATGCGCGGCGTCAAAGGTTTGGTGTGCGACACCTCGGTTGTCGAGCCGGATACCGGGCTGGTCATCCGCAATCAACCGATTATGGAACTCAAAGATCGCCTCCCCGAGGAGATTTTCTGGCTTCTCATCACCGGCGAACTCCCTTCGGCGGACGAGCTGGCGCTGTTCCAGAAGGAACTCAAGAAGAATGGCAAGGTGCCGGATTATATTTGGAAGGTGCTGAAGGCGATGCCCAAGACCTCCCACCCGATGGCCATGCTCGATACGGCCATTCTCGCGATGGAAAACGAGTCGCAGTTCCGCAAGCGGTACGACGAAGGCATGCCGAA
>JACRAV010000426.1 GCA_016213305.1 Candidatus Zixiibacteriota bacterium
AATCGACTATTTCGCTTGAAATCAACTCAAGGGCGCCGTCGCCGGTGTACGAAATCGTAAGTACATCCTGGCTTCCGGCGGCAATTCTATCTGAACCGATATCGCTGACCAGCACGCGAAGTTCGGTTCCGTCGGTCGACCACTTCACATCCATACCGCTGAGAGCATCGCTGCCTGTCACGGCGCCGAGTGAGACGTCACCGTTCAGACGATAGACCAGATGCATCGCGCCGATGTCGCCGACGGCCTCGGTTGCCACGGCAAGTCCTTCAGCGTTACGGGTGGCTGTCAGTATCAGCGGCTCGGCGTACGGATTCAGCTTGGGAACGGGATCAGCGTCGCCGACGATGACACGAATCAGCTGAACGAGATCAGCCACGCTCAAGGTGAGGCCGTCAGCGTTTACGTCAGAGGCCGCTATCTGACCGGCTATATTGACCTTGAACACGCCCAGGCCGTAGATGAAGTAGTTCGAGAAGAGCACGGCGTCAGCGATTTCATAGGCGACTTCATTCAGATTGATATCACCGCGGGCGTCAATCGATTCCGGATGGATAACACAGACGCCGCCGTTGATGAAGTCAATACAGCGTAGCGGCTGTCCTTTGGGACCGCCGACGGCACAGGCGTCGGTTGCACCGACTCCAAACGGACGGGAGGCGTTGGGATAATGGACATCATCAGCCTCATCCCACACCAATGCGCCGCCCGAAGAGAAAATGCGACCGTCGATATAGAGGTAATTGCCGGACGGGTCGGAAAAGCTGTTGTCACCGCAATCAAACCAGACCCAGTTGAGAGGCAGGAATTGGTCGCCAAGATTCTGGTTGTTGGCTATTAGGAACACGACCCGAATCAGATGGCCATTGGGGTTGAGAGTCGAATCAGGGGGATGGTGCTGGCCGTTGTTTGTTTCGGCGATGCCGATGAATCGAATCAGACCGGAAGGACACGACCCTCCGCATCCGCCTGTATTGGTGCGATAGGTGAAATATTCCCATCCCTGGATGTCGGTATTCTTGATTGTGGCGGCATTAAAAGCCATCACGCTGGCGTCGTAACTGAGAAGGAGGTCAAATCCGCCGATTCTCTCGTTGGTCTGAACATCAAGGAATACATCCTTTTGCACTCCCACCACGGTGCACTCGCCGGCGTCGATGCTCATCGTCACGCAGACGTCACAGTTGGCCTTGAGATTGACCGTGACCGAGAACGAACCGGTGACCGTGGCGCATCCGTCGCTGGCGCTGAAACAGAACGTGTAAACACCGGCGGTATCGGGAAGGAAACAGACCCTTCCGGAATCACTCCGCGCGGCTGTGTACGTACCGGCGCCGCAGGTGCGGGTGAGGGTTACGGCCGAACGGCTGTCTGCGCCCCAAATGCCGTCGATGCAAATCTTGTTCGTGTCGCCGGGACAGAACTCGGTCGTAAAATCGGCCGGCAGATGCAACGTCGGAGGCGCATCGGCGGTAACATTGACCTGGGTTGTGCTTGTATCGGCTCCGCAGGTATTACTTGCAATAATCTGGACGCTGACACTTCCCGCCTGCGATACTGGGACGCACACATATCCGGCGCTGTAGTATCCCGAAGGCTTGATAGTAACTGTCGGCGATGTGCCGGTAATTGTGACAGGGAAGCAGAGCGTATCGGGAGTAGTCAGACACATGACTGAATCGACTTTTGTCGGGCTGGTCACGGTCGGAGGGTTGAACTTATCGATATGAACCGTGAATCCGCACGTATCGGCGCCGCACTGCGACGACGCAATGACATTCACCTGAATATTGCCGGTCTGGCTTGCCGGTATACAGAGCTTCTTGGTGTTCCAGTCGTAGGTGGCATTGGCTGGAGTGATGGTCAGATTCGCACCCGCCGGAGTAATCGGGAGATCAACACAGACCGACTGCGAATTGCATATCGTAAAGTACTGCGTCTGGGCAGGGCAGGTTACGTTGGCTGATTCTCCCTGAATCATTTTGAGAACAACCTGATCGCTCGACTTGGCGCCGCAGGTGTCGGTGGCAGTCACCGTGATGGTAAACTGACCGTAGTTTGGCGGAGTGAAGCAGACCGTATTGCCGGTTACCGTGCCGTGGCTTGTCGTAATCACCACGCCGTTGTTATTCACATCGGAGTAGGTGAATGGGATGCATACCTGCTTCAGCTGGCAGACCGTGAGAGTCGTATCCCTGCCGGCATTAACAGTCGGCGGGGTGTTGATGGTCGCATTGACATTGAATTGGCAGGTGTCAGCGCCACAGGCTCCGGAGGCTATAATCTTGATAATTTGATTGCCGCTCTGGAGAATTGGCACACAGACCTGACCGTTGCTGAGGTAGGCGGGCGCTGAAACGACTACCGATGTCGCCGAGGCCGAGACGGTGTACGGCAAACATATGGTGTCGGCGGCGCACAGGAACAGGGTCGTGTCTTTCGGGC
>JACRAV010000417.1 GCA_016213305.1 Candidatus Zixiibacteriota bacterium
GCCAGATATTCGTTGATCGTCGCGTCGCGAACGAACATATCCGACCAGTAATCCCAGCCATGCCGCGACGAGTACTCGGCGTACCCCTCGGCAAACCAGAGCGGCAGATTGAACAGCCGCTGGCGCGACAAGAGCGACGCGAACGAATTGCCGAACAGCATGTCGTACACCACCGCGTGCGTCAGCTCGTGGTGGAGAACATGGCGGAAATCCTCATATGAGCCGGTGAACGGAAGCACGATCCGGTTCTTGAACGCTTCCGTGAATCCCCCGACCCCTTCCGGCAGGAGTTCCGTCGTGATGTTGGTCTGCTGGAAATCGTTCTGCGAATTATAGACAAAGACCGGTATCCGCCGCTGGATCTTGTAATCGAGTTCGCGGGTCACCTCGGCGTAGGCGTCCTCCATGACCGCGACCGCGAACCGGGCCGTCTCGTACGCATTTTCGTAAAAATAGATGTCGAAATGGCGGGTCTGGATATAGTTCCAGTCAAACTTCTTGTACTGAACCTTGTTCTTGCCGAAATACCGCTCCTGGGACGATCCGGTCGAGACCAGAATCGCCATCAGCGCCAGTATGACTACAGTAGTCCTTTTCACGAGACTTCCTTTTGCTTCACGTTTGAGATCATCGGTTTAAGACAACGTCGGGTCGTCTTCCGATTAATCCTTCTCACGCCGTATATCGGCGCCAAGCGAGGCCAGCTTTTCATCTAATCGGTCATATCCCCGGTCCACATGATAGACGCGCAGGACCTCGGATCGTTTTCTCGCCACCAGACAGGCCAGCACCAGCCCGGCTCCCGCCCGGATATCGGGCGCCATCACCGAGGCCCCTTCCAGATGGTCCACGCCGGTGATCACCGCCTCGTCACTCGAAATCGTCACCTCGGCCCCCAGCCGCCGAAGTTCCATCGAATGCGAGAACCTATCATTGAAAACAGTCTCTTTGATATGAGAAGTTCCCGACGCCACGCAAACAGCCGCCATCAGGCAGGCCTGAAGGTCGGTGGGGAAGCCGGGGTAGGGGAACGTCGTCATATGCACCGGCCCCAGTCGCTTGGGGGCCTTGAGCATAACCGCATTCTTGCGCGAACTGATCTCGCACCCCATCTCGGTCAGCTTGTGGAGAACCAGGGTCAGATGTTCCGGATCGATCCCGGACACCTCGACCGTCCCGCCGGTCATCGCCGCCGCGATCAAATATGTTCCGGCCACCAGACGGTCCCCCGACACGGTATGGTCCACCGGCTTGAGCTTTTTCACCGGTTCCACAACTATTCGCGGGGTTCCGACCCCATGAATTTTCGCCCCCGCCTTATTGAGAAAATCGGCGACATCGACAATTTCCGGATCGCAGGCGGCGTTGGTGATGATCGTCTTCTCTTTGGCCATCACGGCCCCGTACAGGATATTCTCGGTCCCGGTGTGGGAGGGCTTGTCGAAATAGATCGCCCCGCCTTTGAGCGGCTTGGCCTTGGCCACCACATACCCGGCCTCCTCGCTGATTTTCGCCCCCATACTGGCAAACGCCTTGATATGGTAATCGACCGGCCGCGCACCCAGCGAACACCCGCCGGGCAGGGAAATCCGCGCCTCACCCATCCGGGCCAAAAGCGGTCCCAATACCAGAAACGACGCCCGCATCTGCCGCATCAACTCGTACGGGGCGGTGGTTTCGGTAAGTTTGGAGGCATTGATCCGCATCACCCGCGCTTTCTGGTCGTAATCGACTTTGGCCCCGACATATTGGAGCATCTTGACGATCGTATCGATATCCCTGAGCGGGGGAACATTGCGGATGGTCGATTCCCCCTTGTCGATCAACAGCGCCCCGGCGATAATCGGGAGCGCGGCGTTCTTGGAGCCGTCGGTCTTGATCTTTCCGCTGATCTTGCACGGCCCCTGTATGACAAACTTATCCATTTCCAATCCTTCTACCGGTCATATGGTCGCTGGTTCAATTTGTATCGGCCTAAATTGGGGTTTTGGACAGGAAAGGGAAAGGTTTAACAGACAGGTACGGTCAGCCCTCCGACCCGCCCGCACCTGCATCGATCATGCCACCCCAGCGCCATTCGTCACCCCAGCGAAAGCTGGGGTCCATCTTCCTCTTCGTAGGCCGAAATCCCTTGTGGTTTCGACATCCTGCGGGTAGGCCTAGCCCCCCGTGGTTTCGACATCCTGCTGTTGTGCTTACGCCCGCCGTATTCCGTGCAAGGCAGACATCCCCCTCCGCCGCGGTATCGTCATTGCGAGCCCGCTTCGGGCGAAGCAATCTCGCCTCGTCTTCCTCTTCGCAGGCCGAAACCCCCGCGGTTTCGACATCCTGGCTCCCATCGGGAGAAGGTAGTCCGCCCCTGGCGGACCGGATGAGCGGTCTTTGAATCCCCCGTCACCCACCCTCTCACCCCGCCGACGTCCCCTGATGAAACACCATCCGCCACCCCGACTCTTCCCGCCGCCAGATCGACGACCGCCGCGAATAGCCGGCCCCGCTCGTCAATCGATACGTAACCAACACCAGTCCGGGCGCCAGTTCCGATATCTCGAATTCATCGATGATGAGCGATCGCCCGGTTGGAACCTCATCGGCCAGAATACTGATGATCTCTTCTCTGGTATAGAGGTGGCCGTCGCGGCCGATCTCGCGAAAATCCTCGGCCAGCAGTTGAGAGAGTTCGCTCGACGATCTTCTCACCGACGGCATGAGCAATCGCTCTTCGAGGTGCAACAGTGACTGTGTGATCGACTCCGACATCGCCATCCACATCCCTCAAAACGTCTGACTCCGGAAGACTAATGACTGGGGAGACGGCTTGGAAAGATTTAATAAGCTCGTGGGTCGGGACCCATGCGGTCCCGACATATTAGTTCTGACGCCCGCCGTATTTTAAGGTTGCGTCAGTTACTTAGCCCCGCGACAGCCGGGC
>JACRAV010000418.1 GCA_016213305.1 Candidatus Zixiibacteriota bacterium
ATAATCGAACAGCCCACCGACAGCAAGAATGTCGGCGACTGGCCGCATCTGAAGGGAAAGCACCCCGACGTCGTGCTCATCATCGACGAGGGACTGGGCACCAGTGAAGATTACGAGCAGGTGTCCAAGTTCGTGGATGGCGTGAATATCAAGATGGAAAAGAGCGGCGGGATACTTGAAGCGATCACGATCGCCCTCAAGGCGCGCGAAGATCAGAAGAAGGTGATGCTCGGATGCATGGTGGCGTCATCCATCGGCATTGCCCAGTCGGTGTACATGTCGTCGCTGGCCGACCTGATCGATCTCGACGGCCCTCAGCTTCTGACCGATGATATCGGTCGGGGGATACGGTACAACCGCGAGCAGATTGAAGTTGACCGGGAAATAATCGGCGGCCCGACACTTATCAGGGATGTCATTGACAAGTACATTTCAGAATAGCAAAGCGCTGATCTGCGCTTTTGGGTTGCTCGCGTTGGCATCTGCGGCGCGGGCGGATTCCACTGATATCGTGGTCGTGTACCCCAAACCGGGACAGACCATTGGCGCCACCGACTCCACCTTCATCCTGGGCCATTTGTCCGACAAGCTGGTTAAGCTGATAGCCAGGGCTGCGGCCGGCAAAGCCCCGAAACCGGTTTTGAAGATCAACGGTACAACCGTTCCGGTTCACAAGGGGGGCGGTTTTCTGGCGTTTCTTCCGATCGACACCGGCGATTTCATTTTTCATCTCAAGGTCACCGGTTCGGGCAAACATGCCGCATTGACCGCTCTGGCGGAACTTGACCTGCCGGTGCGGGTCCCCGTACCTCTGAAACTCGTGTCGCCCGACACGCTTCGCATCGTCGGCGATTACCGCCCGCCTCAGGGAGACATTGCCCTGAGTACCGGAGACCGACTTGATGTTCAGTTTCATGGAATGCCGGGTGGCGTCGCATGGTTCTCCATTCCCGGAGTCATCGATTCGGTTCCCATGTCGGAGGACAATCCCATCGTCGGCGCGCCAAGCGGGGAGGCGGTCTTTGGCCCGGGATCGGAAAACGAATCGATGATCATAGGCGGGATATACTCCGGATTCTGGTTTATTCCGGCCGGGGCCAAGGTGTCGGGACAGACTATCTGCTATCATTTGTGCAAATCGGCCGGTGGATCAAACGGCAAAGAGGCGGGGAAGTGCATTACGGCGATGAGCCAGTACCGGATTTCGCTAAATCCTCCTCAATTTCCGTTTACCGTCCGATTCATAGATTCCATGCAGACGGTGCGAGTTGGCCCCAAATACGGGTATTACTCCATCTTTCAACCCAGAGGCGTCACAGCGCTGGCGGTTGGTTCCGAGGCGGACTGGTATCGAATCAAGCTGTCCGCCACGCAATACGGCTGGGTGGCCAAGGCCTCGGTGGAGCAACTTTCACCCGGACTTTTTCCGCCGCAGTCCATCCTCAGCTCGATTCGGGCGCTCGATTCCGCCCGGTCGGTAACCCTCGTGTTTCCATTGCAGGGTCAGCATCCGTACCGGGTGATCGAACATTCGCCCCGCCAGCTGGCCGTTCAGCTTTTTGGCGTGACCAGCAACACCGACTGGATACGATACGCGGCCTCCGATTCGCTTATTCGATACTGTAACTGGCGTCAGGTCGAAGATGATTTGTATGAATTGACGGTCAATCTCAACCGGGATATCTGGGGATACGACTGTTATTATGACGGAAATGACTTTTGCATGAAGATTGTAAAACGACCGGGCAATATCCATTCGATAAAGGGCAAGACAATTGTTGTTGATGCCGGTCATTCCGCCGATCCCGGCTCGATCGGCCCGACTGGATTTACCGAGGCCGAGGCAAACCTTGGCATAGCTTTGGCCCTGCGGAAATCGCTTGAAGCGCGGGGCGCCATGGTGGTGATGACCCGGAATGATATGTCCAATGTCGCACTGTACGACCGTCCGGGAATCGCCAAGCAGGCCGGGGCGGATATGTTTGTGTCGGTCCACAACAATTCTCTGCCGGACGGACTCAATCCGTTCACGAATAACGGCACCTCGGTGATATACTACCACAACTGGTCGGCCGATCTGGCCCGGCACATTTTGAGTGAATTGCTGTTGGCCACCCGACTCCCCGATCACGGCCTGTACTGGGGGAATCTGGCGGTGAACCGTCCCACGCAGTATCCGGCGGTGCTGGTGGAGTGCGATTTTATGATTCTCCCGGAGCGCGAGGCGCTGTTGAAAACCAAAACCTACCAAACCCGTCTGGGCGAGGCGATCGCCCGCGGGATCGACGCCTTTTTCAGGACCTACGCCGATGCCCGGTGATGACAAACAAAAGGGCGCCGGGAAGGCATACTGGCTTATTTATGTGGCGTTGCTGATCGGGGGAATCATGCTCATTTCGGACGCGTCTCATCAAATTGCATTTCTTCAGCGAGTAACGGCCAAGCTGGGAATCGGCATGGTGTATTCGGCGTTTGCCCTTTTTGTCGGCAACGGCCGCCCGGCCGGCTTCTTTGCGACCGGAATCATCTGGGTGGCGGTACTGGCCACATTTTTGGTGCATTAATCGGAGAACGGCCGCCAATTCGAAATCGGCGGCCGTTACATATCGCAATTTCACATCAATTAGTCAGTCGCCGTGACGCTTGTGGCCCTGCTTCTTTTCTTTCCCAGGTTCAGCCACGACCACTTTCTTCTTCTCGCCGTCTTTATTGCGTCCCTTTTCGGCCTCGCGGTGGACGGTTACGTAATTGCGGTTACTCTCGCGCATGCGGAACACTTCCTCGGCGGGGTAATGGTACCGATCCATGACAAAGCGCACGTTCACAAGATTGACGATATCGTCATCGCCCAGCCGGATGTCTTTCCACTCGGAGCGCGGTCGATTGCGATAATAGCCGAACGCCTTGCCATGCGGCCCTTTGGGGACTTCGCGGCATTCGATGTAGAACGCATCGGCGCCCAGGCCGAAGTGACGACTCACCTCAAACCAAGAGTGATTGCCGAGGCGGAATTCAATCACGGTTTTTGGCTCGACCCGCGCCCGGCGGGCGATAAAGAAGACCACCGGAAGTTCCTCGTCGGGAATCCGCCGTTCGCGCACGGCATACACTTCTCGCTCGGGAACGTTGTAGGTCTGACCGATGGCCAGATAGAAACTCTTGATTCCGTCGTCGGTGATCGAAATCCCGGCGTTGACCTGAGCGCCGGCAATGGTTACCCAGCCCAGAACGCCTATGATCGCGGCTAAGAAGAGCGCAGACACTTTCTTCATCGGACACCTCGCATTTTTGATAGGACTGCCAGTCATGATTCAGATTATACTCTAATAATCGGTGTGTTGACTCGGTTTCTCCACTAAAACTTTGGCGGTTGCGTTTGTCGTTGCGGCAGTGTAGATTAGCCATCCAAGCAATAACCGACAAACGAGGTAACGATCATGCTTTCGCGAATCCTTGCCGCCGTCACGATCATCTGTCTCGCCGGTTCCACGTTCGGCGACGAACGGGGACCAGCCACGACTTCCATTACGCTCGAACCGGAATTGGGGTACGGCTTCGGCAATTCCCAGTATCAGATCACTTACAGCGGCTACGACAGCGCCTCCACCACGTATTACGCTATTCGAAGCAAACTGATATTTCCGGTGGATGGCCTTTCGGGTGGCGCGAAAGTGCGATTCACCAGAACGCTGGATGCCCGGCACCGTTTGGGGGCGGCGGTCGGGGTGTCCTTCCCGATCACCGATCCGGGGTCGCGGATGAGCGACGGCGACTGGGTGCAGATCATTCCAGGGCCGGAGACGCAGGTTGGCTACACGCAGTCCAGGCCGCAGATATCCGGTTCGCTGATATCGGCTGAGGGGAGTTATGGTTTTGTAAATGCGAACGGACCCTCATACGATATCGTGTTCGGTTTTCGGTATCAGCGCGTTACGCAGGACATCGACAATTACAGCGGCTGGTATGCCGGTGTTGGTTATGTGCAGGGTAATGAGCCGGCTCTTCATTATCGGGTCACTTACACATCGCCCTCGATCGGTCTGCGCGTGGTAACCGGAGGACGGCCGGGGCGGGCGCAGTTCCGAATCGAAGGAGCATTTGCTCCGACGAAAATGAGCGATTATGACAATCATCTCCTCCGAAAGAAGGACTCCAGAGCCGAGGCCTGGGGAATGGGCGGCCAGGGCACGGCCGGTATCAGGTTTAATCTGGGTCGCCAGCGACGGGGCGTTGCGTACCTGGATCTGTCGGCAAGGATATTTTACACCAAAGCGACGATGACCCAGACCCAAAGCTGGTACGGCGATGATCCGGCAACCCCAACGATTGACGACACCGGAACGGTGCTGTCAGGCATACCATATTCGATCAAGACCTTGCAGTTCGGGTTCAATGCCCGGTTGGGGTTTGCGCTTTAGATCAAGATTTTCTCTTTCCTTATATGTGTGCCAGGCGGATATCTAAGACGCAGACGGGAACGTCTGCGTAGCACACGGGATTTACGTCCAGGCGGCGAGCATGACGATCAAGTATGTCACCGCCAGCGAGCCGTAGTTGGCGATCATAAACCAGCGCACACCCCAGCTGATACCATCGAATTTGTAGTCCGACAGCGGCCACAAGAACGGAGTGGGGAAGAAGCGTTTCGAGTGAGTGGGGATATCGACCAGAATATGCCCGAGCCATCCCAGATAGGCGAGCGGCATCGAGCCGACGAGCCACCACCAACCGAAGAAGACGACCGACCAGATAGGAATGGAATGGGTAATGTCGTAGAGACGAAAAACCCAGCGGGGGATGGTCCGGTTGATATCTTCGAACGTCGATTCATCGACCTTGCGCCATTTCTTCGCCTGACGCGAGACCATCGAGCGGACCAGTTCCGGCCCGAACGAGAGAGCGTCGGGGGCGACCCCGAAGGCGGTGGCCCAGAGACGGGTGGAGGTGTCGGCGTTCCAGTAGGCGAGATTGGTCCAGAGGGCGTGCGCGAGGATGTCCATGGGGCAATAATAGAGTTAATCAATCTATTAATCAAGGGCCGCTCACATAAACCACTTCTTCTTGGCATGAATCATATCGCCGGCGCGCTTGAGCAGACGCATTTCGTCATCGGCCAGCGGACCCTGTCTCAGGACAGCAAGATTCTCCCGCAGTTGTGTCAGGTTTGATGGCGCGGTTTGGCACATGCTGACATTTGGATTAGATAAGACGAAGCGGTAGCACTGGGGTGCGGTCGGATACGGTTCGTCGTTCGGCCATTTGCGAGGGCGTCTGACCAGTTCGGTCCAGCGCGTCGCGGTATAGCTCAAGAGGCCGACATTGTGTGACGCAAGATGGGGAAAGACATCGTCTTCGGCCCCTCGGTGAGCGGCATTGTAGCGGGACATGAGCACATCAACCTTGCCATCGCGCGCCAATTCGCCGGCAAACTTCCGGTCATGGCCGGAGATGCCGATAGCCCGCACCTTACCTTCCTGTCGGAATCGGGCCAATTCTTCGAGCACCGAGTCGGGGCATTGGCTGGGTTTGTTCACGCCGAGAAAAAGGAAAATGTCGATGTAATCGGTGCCGAGCTGGCGAAGGCGCTTTTCGAGGGATCGGCGCAGATTCGGATGGCCCCAATAGAGATTGTATGCGCCGGTGGCGAGAACAAGATCGCCGCGATTGGCTTTCACCTGTTCGCGCATAGCTGAGGTAAACTGGGTGTCGAAGCCGTACCCGAAAAAACAATTCACGCCGGCGTCGAGGGCTTCCTTCACGGCAATTCGTCCGGGGCGATAGGTTAGAGCCAGAGCGAGGCGGCTGACCTGAATTCCTGTTTTACCGAGCGGCACACGGCCGGAGAAGTCATTCATATATCATATCCTCCCACAAACAAGATAATGGATAAAACGATCGGAGCAAGTTTTGGATTGGGGGCCTATCGGCGGCCAGCCAGCAGTCGGGCCGGTAACATGAAGATCGCCCGGACCAGTTCCAGGACGCCGCCGACCGCGATTCCGACCAGGCGGAAGGGCAAGAGGACCAGCCAGATGAACGGGGCCAGGATCAGGACGATCAGGGCCAGCGGCCAGCACAGGACCATAAGAATGCACCAGAGAAGGAAGGTGATCATGTCCTTTATACGGAGGATGATTTGGCATGGTTGCATTCTCCGGACCGCTCAGGTGTCACCCGCGTCCCCGCGGGTGACATCTTTTCACCCATCGCTCCCACAATTTCACCTCTAATTCGCACGTGATTCAGGTCTCGCTCCCATACATATGAGACATTGCGAAAAGCCGCCTATCGAAAGCGAGGGAAGAGAAACACATGAATATTTTAAATTTTAACAAAACGAACCCAATTGCCGGCTTTCCAGCCGCCCCGTCAGGAAGTCTGAGAAGGCATGCAATTCGAACCCAATTCGGCAAAAGTCCTTGTGTCGCTGGGCCATGTCCCCGAGAATCGCCCCTCAGACTTCTGCTCTCGCGGCAGACGTGCAATTCGAACCCAATTCGACGTTCCGCCAGCTCTTGCTTCGGGGTGAGTGATTCGAACCCCGAAGTGACCAACGAAGAAGGAGAAGAGAAGATGTCGAAACCGCAAGGGATTTCGACCTGCGAAGACGCAGACGGGGACGTCTGCGTAGCACGTTTGATGAGCGGTGGTCGCGGAGGGAAAATGTCGAAACCGCAGGGGTTGAGACCTACGAGCCGGATTGGCGGTTGTAATTCCGGATGATCATACCGCCATGGTATTTCAGGCCAAGCTTTTCGTAGAAGGGACGGAGGTTGTCGTCGCAGATCAGATCGATCATGTAGAAGTCCTTCAATTGATCAAGCAGGCGGCGGACCAATTCGCGCCCGATTCCCTGGTTTTTGTATTCGGGAAGAACCTCAAGAAGAGGAATGTAGGCAGACAGGATATTGTCGGAAATGGCGTATATGAATCCGACGACGCGGCCGGATTGGTCATCGATCGCCAGAACGACGTGCGAGGCGGCATTGAGAATGGCGAGGTGTCGTTCGGGTGAGGGGGGATTCGGCCAGCCGACAAAGAAGCCGGTGAGGTGAGAGGGGTGGATATCGGCGGTTGACATTGTATAGGTAATCATAGTGGGTCACTCGATGCAATAATTTTATGGTCACAGTTCGCGGCATGTTTCACTCGGCGCGAAGCAAGAGCTGACGGAACATTCAAGACGCCCGCCACGCACGGAAGTATCTTACTTGGAGGGAAGATCTTGATCGTATTTCTTCGCGGTCTCTTTCGCATCAATCCAGTAGGCAGTTAGCTTAATCAGTTCCTTCAAGTTTTGAAGATCAAAGTCCTCGAATTTCCTGAGATAATGTGTCTCGTCATTTCCAAGCCAAGTCGCTTTCCTTGCTATAGCTCGAACTCTTTCATCATCAATCTTCTTGATACAGTCTGCAAGGTGTGCGGTCTTGACACCCTCTTCGTCCGCTCCGGAGTCTTTATTATCAAAGAGCAGATAATCTTTTACAAGAAATTCGATCGATCTGCGAAATCCGCAACCAGCTACTTCTGACAATCCATTCTCTTCAGCGGTGCGAGCTTGATTGTAGATCGTGACAAACCTTGGAGAAATACTCCTCACAGATTCTGTAAAGACTTCATTTCTTCGGTGCATCACGACACCATGGTCACCCAAGAAGAAGCGACTTGAATCGAATTCGGATGCTTGGTAGGACGCTAGAAAAACCATAAGGCAGTCCTTATTAGGGCACTGAAAGTAACAAATGTATCGATCCTTGGGAAGACCTATGGAAGTGGATGAAATTTGCTTACCTCCCAGATATTTTGGTTCAATTCCTTTGCGACAGGTAGGGCAGGAATCGGGAACACTGTCTATTCGAATGCTAGTTCTTGACCCACTAAGCGTCTCAACTTCTATATTTTGCTCTTGACCATACGACATTAGACCACCCATACATTTCCAACTACCCCCGTTAGGAATCGAACCTAAATTTCCGGCTTCGGAGGCCGACGCGCTATCCGTTGCACCACGGGGGCAATCAACGCATACCCGCCGTGATCGGCGGGCGAGGTATCAGATACGAAAAATCGGAGGGAAAGGCAAGCGGAAAGAGGGGCGGGGAGGTCGAGCGCGCAGGTGATCATGTTGTTTTTCTTTGCTTTGCGGCGGGGTCGGGTTATCTTGGGCGACAACATGCAGAGAAAGATGTCAGGGTCACAAGGACCCTGACCTACGAAGAAAGAACAAGATTGGATTCCAGCTTGCGCTGGAATGACGGAAAAGACAAGATGTCGGGTAGCTTGTCTCGCTGAAGCGAGACGCGCAACCCGACCTACAAGACTTCGGCGGACGCTCACAATGACGAATAGTTGAGGAGTCGAACCTAAACATGCGCTGGACACACACATATATCCCGACCCTCCGCGAAAAACAGACCGACGCGGAGCTTATTTCACATCAGCTCCTGCTTCGCGGCGGGTATATCCGAAAGCTGGCGGCGGGAGTCTATCTCTATCTGCCGCTCATGCAGAGAGTGATCGAGAAATTTTCGCAGATTGTCCGCGAAGAAATGAACAAGGCCGATGGCCTTGAAATCACGATGTCGGTGCTGTGTCCGGCTGAGGTCTGGCAACAGTCCGGACGGTATGATACGATCGGCAAGGAGCAGATGCGGCTGAAGGACCGTCATGCACATGATATGGTCCTGTGTGGCACGCATGAAGAGACGGTCACGTATCTGGTGGCGGGCGAGGTGAAGAGCTACAAACAGCTACCTCTGCATCTGTATCAGATTCAGGTGAAGTTCCGCGATGAAATTCGTCCGAGGTTTGGTTTGATGCGCGGGCGGGAGTTCATCATGAAGGATGCGTACACGTTCGATGCGGATGAAACATCGTTTGCGACAACTTATGGAAAGATGGTGGATGCCTACTTTGCCGTGTTCCAGCGGGCCGGACTTGAGGTGCTCAAAGTCGAGTCGGACACCGGTGCGATGGGCGGCAAGGCGGCGCATGAGTTCATGCTGTTGGTCGATACCGAGGCGGGGGAGGAGATCATCATCAATTGCCCGGCCTGCGGGTATGCGGCGAATGTGGAAAAAGCGACGTTTGGAGATGGGAAGCAGGCGTCAATTGACGGTGATTTGAAGCCGATGCAGGTGGTGGATACGCCGGGGGCCGCTACGATTGAGCAGGTTACGTCGTTTCTGAAGGTAGATGCCACGCGTCTGGTGAAGACGCTCATTTATCTGGCCGACGGCAAGCCGGTGGCGGCGTTGGTGCGCGGGGATCGGGATCTGA
Source organism: Candidatus Zixiibacteriota bacterium (assembly GCA_016213305.1). Taxonomy (GTDB): domain Bacteria; phylum Zixibacteria; class MSB-5A5; order GN15; family FEB-12; genus JACRAV01. The sequence continues at coordinate 9,280 of JACRAV010000418.1, forward strand.
ATGAAACGAAGTTGAAAAACGCTTTGAGAGCCATCGATCTTGAGATGGCGAACGCCGGCTTGGTGGAACAGGTGACGAAGGCCCCGGTGGGGTTTGCCGGACCGGTGGGGTTGAGCGGGGTTCCGATTCTGGTCGATCCGTTGGTTGCCAATCTCAAGAACTTTGTGGTTGGGGCCAATCAGAACGAAAAGCACATCGTGAATGTGAATATCGAGCGGGATTTCAAGGCGACGCAGGTGGTCGATCTGAGCAAGGCCCAGGGGGGCGATCTCTGCCCGAAATGTGGTCAGACGCTGGCGGCCAAGGATGGGATCGAAGTCGGGAACACCTTCATGCTGGGGACAAAGTACTCGGAGAAACTGG
>JACRAV010000428.1 GCA_016213305.1 Candidatus Zixiibacteriota bacterium
CCAGAAACGGCATCATGTGAAAGCCCAGACTCAACAGCGCCAGGTAGATGGTCGCCAGCATGGTGTGGGTGCCTTTTTCCGTCCCCCGGTAATCGACATAGCGCAGGGTGAGCCAGAAGAGGATCATGGCAGAGCCGCCAAGCGCCCCGCCGGTTTCAAATTCGATCGCGTTCGACCAGTTGCTGTCGCCGAAGGCGACGAGGAGCGCACCCACAACCCCGCCCAGATAAATCATGAAACGCGACAACAGGTCGTCGGAATCATCCACGAACATGCGGATAAGCCGAACCGCCGACAGATAGGCAAACATCGCCCCCAGCGCCGTCGTGGTCACCGAAAAGAAATTCATCCGCCAGGCGATATCGTCAACTGTCGGGAGCATTGAAAAGACCCGTCCCCAGAGCACCAATAACGGGTACCCCGGCTGATGGGGGATGCCGAGTATCCGCCCGCAGGCGGCAAACTCACCGCAGTCCCAGAATGAAATGGTGCGCTGGACAGTCATGGCATAGACTATCCAGGCGAACAAAAAGACAAGCCCGGCGATTACGGCATTGGTGCGGTCAAACGACCTGGTCTCGGTCACATTTCGGTCAGACACTCTCTCCTCCGGTCAAAAAACTGGTCTCACCCGCCTTGTACACAATTCGGTAGGCCGGGACTCGACAATATAGGGAGACAACAGAGCCAAAAAAAGGGTTGTTGTGGACTGGCTCAGACTTCGCCCAGATACGCTTTTCGGACCTGCTCATTTTGGGCGATTTCGGCCGCCGGGCCGTGGAAAGTGATGGTTCCGGTCTCCAGCACATAGGCATAGTGGGCAACTTTGAGGGCCATATGGGCATTCTGTTCGACCAACAGGATGGTCAGCCCGCGGGTCTTGTTGATCTCCTGTATCCGTTCGAAAATCGCCTTGACCAGAATAGGGCCGATCCCCAGCGACGGTTCATCCAGCAAGAGAAGCTTGGGCCGGGCCATCAGCGCCCGCCCGATCGCCAGCATCTGCTGTTCTCCCCCCGACAGGGTTCCCCCCGGCTGATTAATCCGCTCCTTCAGTCTCGGAAACAGGGTAAAGATATACTCCTGGTCTTCGTGGAGGGCGTGGCGATCTTTTCTCAGGTAGGCACCCATGTCGAGATTCTCGCGGACGGTCAGATTGGCGAAGATCATCCGACCTTCCGGTGCTTGCGAGACGCCCGCCGCCACTATCTTATGGGGGGCCGAGTTGCCGATCTCCTGCCCCCAGAGCCGGATCGACCCGTTCGCGACTTTGGCCAGACCCGAGACTGCCCGTAGGGTTGTGCTTTTTCCGGCGCCATTGGCCCCCAGAAGCGTGACAATCTTCCCCGATTCAACCGAGAGCGTGACCCCTTTCAGGGCCGTGATCGCGCCGTACTTCACCTCAAGATTGACAATATCCAGCATTACTCCACCTGCTCCCCGAGATACGCCTCGATCACTTTCGGGTGACGCTGAATATGTTCCGGGGTGCCTTCGGCGATTTTGACCCCGTAGTCGATGACGCAGATCCGCTCGCAGACCCCCATAATAACCCGCATGTCGTGCTCAATCATCAAAATCGCGATATTGAACCGCTTGCGAATCGATTTGATCAACTCCATCAGTTCAATCTTCTCCGACGGGTTCATCCCCGCCGCCGGCTCGTCGAGCAGAAGCAGTCGCGGCTGGGTGGCGAGCGCCCGCACAATTTCGAGCCGCCGCTGGTCGCCGTAAGGGAGAGAGGTTGACGGTTCATCTTTCACTGCCGTCAGGTGGAAGATATCGAGCGCTTCGAGAATCGTGTCCCGCACCCCCTTCTCCTGCCGTCGGCAACGCACCAGTTCGCCGGCGGCATGGAAAAAGCCGTAATTGATCACCTTCGCCTGAGCCACCTGAGCGCTCTCGAAAACAGACAGCGAAGGGCAGAGACGAATATTCTGGAATGTCCGCGCAATGCCTCGTTTGGAAACCTGGTACGGCTTCAATCCGACGACCGTCTTGCTGTCGAACTGGATATCCCCTTCGGTCGGCTGATAGAAACCGGTGATCATGTTGAATACGGTGGTTTTTCCCGCGC
>JACRAV010000413.1 GCA_016213305.1 Candidatus Zixiibacteriota bacterium
GACAATTCGCGTCTCGACTACGCTCGACGCGACGATTAGATGTCAAGCCGCAGGCGGCTTGACCTACATCAAACCGTTGGCTGGCGTATCGAAACCGCCAGGCCGGAAAAACGAAAATGCGGCGCAAATCGAACCCAATTCGGAGGTGGCGAAACAAGGAATCCCTTAAATTTAACAGAACGAACCCAATATGGAGGCCGTCAGGTCGGGAGGCCTGACGGCACGATCAAATCGAACCCAATTTTGTGGGCGGCAGGCATCCTGCCTGCCCCTAACGGCGGGCACGTAGGATACGTGCCGCGCACATCGATGAGCGGGAGCGGGCTAGATGTCCACCCGGCGTCGATTTCCCCTGAATTATTTCTTGACCTTGTCGTGTATAATGAAGGAGATTTACCCGGACCCGAGGAAGACGAGGAGATTGTCCATATGAAGAAACTGATTGCGCTTGTTCTGCTGGCGATGCTCGCGGTAACGGCCGACGCCGGGCGGAAAAAGGAAAAATCCGGCGTCGTCACTGAGCACACGTTCACCGACTCGAAGTACGGTTTCCAGATGACCGCCGACGACAACTGGGGTATCAAGACCAGCGGTCCCGAGGCGTCGGTCCGGGTGATTTTCGTACAGAAGAAGTTTGAGGTTCCGCCGGACTATCTCGCCACGCCGGACTACACCAAGGTGCCGCGCATTGTCACGTACATAGACACCACGACGCTGGGGGCGTATGCCTTTGTCGATTCGCTCATCAGCCCGACCTACAAGTCCAAGCAGAAATCGGAAATTTTGAAGGAGTTCGAGTTGCTGGCTGAGCGCGAATTGAATGCCCGCGCCCGTCAGCCATTCACCCTGGGGAACGACAAGGGGGTTCGCTGGGATGGTCGGGCGCCGTACCTCAAAGAGGTCGAACTGGGCGGGTCCAGGACCGGCGGCAAACGGGTCCGAAGTGCTTATCTTGGCTCGATTCTGGCGATCAAACGCGGCAACCTGATAGTGGTTTTCCATATTATGACCGAGGAGATGTTCTTCCAGACGGTGATGACCGAGGCGCTCAAGATTGTCGGGTCGATCAAGTGGCCGGAGGAGGCCCCGGCCAAATAGGGCGGGAATGGTGCGGAGCGTGTCGGGAGGCAAAGTGATATAGGCCTCGACAAGCTCGGCCTGACTTGTTCGGCGGTTTGAAGAGTGTCGGGCGGGGACGCCTGACACCACGGGGACATAGTGGAGGGCGTCAGGTGAGGACACCTGACGCCACATAGGCAGAATGTGAGCCGGCATGGTGGCCGGCTCCTTTTTTTGGTATTGACCCTCTGCCGACACAAGGGTATCTTGCGCGTGCCAAACCATTTAAGGTGAAACGGATTTCTGGTATGTGGGTGTTCCGAGCATTGCTGATGGCCATTCTGGTGGTCCTGCTTATTGCTTTTGCGTACAATAATTTAAGCCCCGATCAGGTGGTCGACGTGCATCTGTCGCCGCTGGCGCATGATTATGTCGATGTGCCGGTGGTGACGGTGGTCTTCTGGTCGTTTGTGGCGGGGGCGATTCTGGCGCTCATTTTGTTTCTGACCGGATATATCAACCAGTTGATTGTCATCCGAAGTCTTCGCCGGCAGGTCAAAGCGCTCGAAACGGAACTGTCGATACTTCGCAATCGTCCGATCGAAGATTCGGCCGGGCTGGTGAGCGGCGCCGATCAGCGCCAGGCGCTGATTTCATCGCCGTTCAAGGAAAGTTGATTCTATGGTTGATTATGTTCTTTCACTGCTCGTGCTCTTTTTCGGGGCGCTGGCGTTCTATCTGGTGTACGAGCGGTTTATAAGCCGTCCCAAAGTGAGCGAGGCCTCGCTCTATGTCGAGGCGCTTCGCGATCTGCTCGACGGTCGCCGTGAAGCGGCCTACACCAAGCTGAGGCAGGTGGTGGCCGAGGATTCGACCAATGTTGATGCCTATCTGCGGCTGGGGCAGATTCTTCGCGACAACGGCCAGCCCGCGAGGGCGCTTCAGGTTCACCGTGATCTGACGCTTCGCGCCGGTCTGAGTCGGCCGCAAAAAGTGGCGATCCTCAGGCAGTTATCGGCCGACTATACGGCCACCGGCGATCTGGTGACAGCCGAAGCGGCGCTCAAGGAGATGCTCTCGCTGGACAGCAACAATTACTGGGCGCAGACCCAGATGCTGGCTCTGCAGGAGAAGGCGCAGTCGTGGGAAGCGGCGGCCGAGACCGCCGAACAGGTTCTGCGTCTTGAGGGGGCCAAGTCCCGCAAGCCGCTGGCCCGGTACAAGGTCGCGCAGGGGGACCAGTTGTATCGTCAAAAAGAATATCATAAGGCGCGGCTGGCCTATAAGGATGCGATCGGTCTCGATCCCGCCTGCGTGGCGGCGTATGTAGCGATCGGCGATTCGTACAGCGAGGAGCAACGGTACGAAGACGCGGTGACGTTCTGGACCAAGCTGATCACCGCGGTCCCGGACCAGTCGCATCAGGTCATCGAACGGCTGAAGACGACGCTGTTCGAGCTTGGCCGTTACGGCGATATTGTTGATATCTGCCAGGAAATTCTGGCGCACGCCCCGGGGAATGCGGTGGCCCGCCGCACCATGGCCGAGTTTCACCAGCGCAAGGGAGACAGCGAGATGGCGATCGCCATCCTTGAGCAGTTGGTGGAGGACAATCCCGAAGACCGGACCGTGGCGTTTGATCTGGTGCGGCTGTACCACGAGAAGGGGGACCGGAAGAAGCTCTCCGACCTGTTGCGGACGCTGGAGCGCCGGCGTGGGCAGGCCGCCCGGAGCAAGACGCCGGATAGAACATCGGGCAGTCCTGCCGGTCTTCGCGTCTGAATCGACTTTTACCACGCGGCGAGATCGAAATCATGAATCGTTCCGTTTTGACAGTACTCACCGTCTTTATTCTTGTCGGCGTTTGCTTACCGGTTCGAGCCGAGGATATTTCGCTTCTGATCTCGCAGGGGAGATTGGACGAGGCCCGCAAAGCGCTCGAGCGGCTGGGGCGGGACTCCGCCGGAACCGGGAATGCGCTGTATTTCCGCGCGATGCTGGAATCCGACGCCGCCCAATCCGCCGCCCTGCTGGAGAAGGCGCTGACACGAAAACCCGAAGCCCGGTTCCGGGAGGACATAGTCTTTCGACTGGCGCAGTACTATGTGGTGACCAAGGATCTTTCTAAAGCGGCCACGCTGATCGACGCCGAGCTTTCGAATTCACCGGGCGCCTACGGCGACGATCTTGGTCGTCTGCGGATTCTGGCGTCGGAGCAGTCCCGTTCCTTGTCGGACGCACGGCGACGTCTGGATCAGCTTCAAAATACGATGACCACGGCGGACGGCCCCCGCTGGTGGCTGATCGATCAGGCGCGATTGTCGTCGGCTGAAGGAAAACCGAAAGCGACCCAGAATGCCCTGCAGGCGCTGGCCCGTCAAAAAGGCGGCCCCGGACTTCCACAGGCGCTGTACCTCCTCTGCTCGAATGCGGTGGAGAAGGGGCGGGCCGACGAGGCGGTCCGGTGGTTCAATTTGCTCAAGGAATCGTATCCGAACGCAGTTGGATTGGACGCGCTGGTGGACAAGCTGAGCGGGATGCCGACCACCGGTTCCAGACCCGACACCCGCGCCGAGGCCGCCACCGGCACTTACTATTCCGTCAAGGCAGGGGTGTTTTCCTCATCGGATAACGCGTCGGCTCAAGCCGGCAAATTTCGCGGACTCAAAGTTAAGGTGGAGGTTGTTCCGAAGAATGTCGGCGGGAAGAAATACTCGATTGTTTTTGTGGGGCGATACAAATCGTTCGACGAGGCGGACAAGGCCCGCCAGCAGTTCGAGTCACAGACCGGCGAACAGTATCAGGTGGTGGCTCGATGAGCGGTGGGTCCGATGCCAACGCCTTCACGCCCCTCATGCGGCAGTATCAGGCGGTCAAGGCCCAGCATCCCGATAAGATTCTCTTTTTCCGGATGGGGGATTTCTATGAGATGTTCGGCGACGACGCGGTGAAAGCCGCACCGGTGCTGGGTATCGCGCTGACCTCGCGTTCGCACGGCAACAGCGAACGGATTCCGCTGGCCGGGGTGCCGTATCATTCCGCCGACCGGTATCTGGCCAAACTCCTTGCCCACGGAATCAAAGTAGTGGTGGTGGAGCAGGTCGAGGACCCGCGCACGGCGAAAGGAATCGTCAAGCGGGAAATCGTTGAAATTCTGACGCCGGGGACGGCGACGATTGACGTCACCGATGATCCGCTTCGCTCGCTCTGTCTGGCGGCGGTCTGTTCCGACGACGGGAAAGTGGCGGGGGTGGCGACGCTCGATCTTTCAACCGGTATATTCAGAATCGATGAAGGTCCGGCGGCCGAAGTGATGGAACGACTCCGGGTGGCCGAGCCGAACGAGGTTTTGTATGCCGAATCTCAGGACAAGGCAATGTTGAACGGATGGCTGGCCGGTCTGGGGCGGTCGCCGCTGTTGACCCCGGCCGAAAACTGGCATTTTGATTTTGGCGCCGCCCAGCGCGATCTCAACGAGTTATTCGGCACCACGACGCTTGAGGGGTTCGGAGTGCGCGATTGCCGTCAGGCGGTGACGGCCGCGGGTGCGATTGTGCGGTACCTTCGCGAAAATCACCGCGACAAACTCGGCCATGTCAACCGGATCGCCCGGTTCGACCGGACCGATCAGATGACCCTCGATTACGGCACGGTGCGCAATCTTGAACTGGTGCGCAATCTTGGGGACGGCGGTTCTGATCACACGCTTTTGACAACAATCAATCTCTGTCATACCGGCATGGGACTGCGGCGGCTCCAGCAGGCGCTGACGCATCCGTGGCGGAGCAAAGCCCCGATCGAATTGAGACAGGCGGGGATTGCGGAACTGGTGAAGAACCGCGATCTCTGTTTTGCGCTTCGACAGAGGACAACCAATCTATCTGATCTGGAGAAACTGGCGGGTCGGGTCGGGATTGGCCGGGTCAATCCGAGGCAGATGCTGGCGATCCGCGACGGTCTGACCACCGCGCTGAGCATCAAGGAAACGCTCACCAAGGCGCACAGTCCGTTGTTGATTCAGATCGCCGGGTCGATTCCGCCCACACGCGATCTGATCGACCGGATTTCGCAGGCGGTGTCGGAGGATGCCCCGATGGCCGTGAACAAAGGGGGGATTATCAGGCCAGGGTATGCGCCCCAGCTCGATCAGTTTAACGAATCGATCCGCGAAGCGCGGCAGTATATCGGGAATCTGCAGAAGATCGAGCGGGAACGGACCGGAATCGCCAGCTTGAAGGTCGGGTTCAATAAAGTGTTCGGGTACTATATCGAAATAACCCGGGCCAATTCCGCCGCCGCCCCGAAAGAGTATATCCGCAAGCAGACGCTGGTGAACGCCGAGCGGTATATCACCCCGGAACTGAAGGAAAAAGAAGAACTCATACTGGCGGCGGAGGAGAAGATTTTTTCGCTGGAGAGCGAGCTGTATCAGGAGCTGGTGGACGCGCTCGGGGCGCGAATCGGCGAGCTGGTGCATACCGCCGAACTGCTGGCCGAAATCGATCTGGTCTCGGCGCTGGCCGACCTGGCGGTGGAGCGCGGCTACTGCCGGCCGGAGATATTCGAAGACGAACGGTTGAACATCACCAACGGACGGCATCCGGTGATCGAGGCGGTGCTCCCGGCGGGAACCTTTGTGCCGAACGATATTCATTGCGAGCCGGACGGTCAGGGGATCATGATTCTGACCGGTCCGAACATGTCGGGGAAATCGACCTATCTGCGGCAGATCGGCTTGATTGTCATTCTGGCGCAGATCGGCTCGTTTGTTCCCGCCGACAAAGCCCAGATCGGTCTGGTGGACCGGGTGTTCACGCGGGTGGGAGCGCTTGATAATCTGGCGCGCGGCCAGTCAACTTTTCTGGTAGAAATGATCGAGACCGCCAACATTCTCAACAATGCCACCAGTCGATCTCTGGTACTGCTCGACGAAGTGGGGCGAGGAACCTCGACATTTGATGGCCTATCGGTCGCCTGGTCGGTGGTGGAATATATCGATGAAAAACTCCGGTGCCGCACGGTGTTCGCCACCCATTATCACGAACTGACGGGGATGGCGGCGCTGTCGCCGCGCGTGCACAATTGCCAGGTGGCGGTTAAGCGGTGGGAAGATAGAGTGATATTCATGCACAAAATCATCCCGGGCGGGTGCGATGATTCGTACGGGATTGAAGTCGCGCGGCTGGCCGGTCTGCCGCGCCCGACCATCTCCCGCGCCAAACAGATTCTGAAACTACTGGAGTCGGGAAAGTTCAGCCAGAGCGAACTGGGCAAATCAATTTTCCGCGACAAGGTGCAACCCTCGCTGTTCGAAGCGCCCCGATCCGAAGTGGAGAACCGGATACGCCGGCTCGATCTGAACGGTCTATCGCCGGTGGCCGCTTTCGATCTCTTGCGGCAATGGAAGGATGAAATCGACTCGTGAGCGCCCCCGCCGGAACCAAGCGCTGGATTCGCCCCCTTCCGGAGCGTCTAATCAATAAAATCGCCGCCGGCGAGGTGATCGAACGCCCGGCCGCGGTGGTCAAGGAACTGGTGGAGAATGCGCTCGACGCCGATGCCACGCGCATTGAGATCATTGTCGAAAAGTCCGGCTCCAAGCTGATCAAGATTGTCGATAACGGGTGCGGGATTCCGGAGAGTCAGATAGAAATTGCTTTTTCGCGGCACGCCACCTCGAAGATCAGCGATTTTTCCGATCTGGACCGGATCGGTTCGTACGGTTTTCGCGGCGAGGCGTTGCCGTCGATCGCCTCGGTCTCGCGCACGCGAATGGTCTCCCGTCCGCCCGATGCCCAATTGGGCACGGAGATCCTGTACGAGGGGGGTGTGCTTCGCTCGAAACAACCGCTGGCCTCGGCGGTCGGCACGATTATCGAAGTTGAAAATCTGTTCTTCAATACGCCCGCGCGGCGCAAATTCCTCAAGGCGGAGACGACCGAGTCGAGGCATATCTCGCGACTGGCGACGGCGCTGGCGATTGGGCGATTTGATGTCGGTTTCTCATATTCTCTCAACGGACGCACCATCTTTTCTCTCCCGCCGGGAGGCACGCTGACCGAGCGGGTCACCGCCCTTCTGGCGCAGGGGAAGGCGTTGATTCCGGTGGCGGGAGAATCGGGGCCGATCAAGGTCGAAGGACTGGTGGGTCAGCCGGAACTTGCCCAGGCGGGACGATGGAGCCAGTTCATATTCATCAACGGCCGGTATATCACCTCGACCACGCTTTCTCACGCGCTGGCCGCCGGGTACGGCGAGATGCTTCCCAAAGGGAATTATCCCCTCGGAGCGATTTTGATCACCGTGAATCCGGAGGAGGTTGATGTCAATGTGCATCCGACGAAGACCGAGGTTCGTTTGTCGCGGGAGCGCGATATTCATGATGCGGTCTATCATCTGGTCAAGCAAGCGCTGAGATCGGCTGAAGTTGTGCCGGTGTTCAGCCCGGCATCCCAGAAAGAGCCACAGACACATTCGGCGCATACCTTAGTCCGGGGTCCGGAACCATCAGGCCACAACATGCGCATACCCGGACTGGGACAGATTCGAACAGGAGACTCCACGGCGGCGGTCGAATTCTTCCGCTCGGTATCGGAATCGCCCCGGATGGTGCAGGTGGACACGGCGACTGGAGAAATCATTGAACCGAAAACGCCGGCAGTGGGCGTCGCGCCGGCATCGAATGATCTGCCCGCCTCGCTTGATGGTATTCGGGCAGTGGGTCGGTTCGGCGATTTGTATCTGATGTTTCAGGCGGGAAGCGATCTGTACATAGTCGATCAGCACACGGCCCATGAGCGGGTTTTGTACGAGGAAATGCTAAGGAGGATCGATCGCGAAGGAATTGTCTCGCAACACTTGCTCTTGCCGGTTCAAGTGGAGCTGACGCCGGAGTTGATGTCGGTGTTTGAGGAGGCCGAGGCGATTTTGAACAAATCGGGATTTATCGTGGGACATTTCGGCGGCCGGACGATCAATATCGAAGGGGTGCCGTCGGTGCTGGCGAAGAAGTCCCCTGAAACGATGACGCGCCGGATACTGGAAGATATCGGCGGATTGCGCAAGGCGGGGTTTGACGCGAAGAAGGCGATCGCGCAGTCGGTGGCCTGTCGCGCGGCGGTGATGTCGGGTGATCGGCTGGGCGATCAGGAGGCGGTTGCGCTGGTGACGTCACTGCTCAACTGCGAAAATAAGTTTTCCTGTCCGCACGGGCGTCCCACCTTCATCCGGATCACCAAAACCGATCTGGACCGGCAATTCGGCCGTGGCTGAAACATCGCCGATACCGATCATTTGCGGCCCAACCGGTTCGGGGAAGACGGCCGCCGCGCTGGAACTGGCGGGGCGATTTCCGTATGAAATTGTGAATGCCGACTCGCGGCAGATAATCAGACATCTGGAAATCGGCACGGCCAAGCCGACCGCCGAAGAGCGAAGTCGCGCCGTTTTTCATCTGCTCGATCTGATCGAGCCAGGGGAGGCGTATTCGGCGGTCAGGTATGTCACAGACGCCACCCGGGTGATCAAGGATATCATAAAGCGGGGGAATCGGCCGCTGATTGTCGGCGGCACCGGATTGTATCTGCGGGCGCTGTCGGAAGGGATTGTGCAGATCGAGTCGGATGATATGACCATTCGTGAGCGTCTGGAAGCGGAGATGACCTCGGTTGGATCGGAACCGCTCTGGGAGCGGCTGAACCAGATCGATCCACTCGAAGCGGCCAAGGTGCATCCCAATAACAAAGTGAGAATTATTCGCGCGCTTGAGATCTATCAATTGACCGGAAAGACAAAGTCCGAGTTGATGGCCTCGGGCGGATACCAGTCGAGCGGATTCCAGTTTACCTACTATTGCCTTCAGCCCGAACGGGGGCTTTTGTACCGGGGGATAGAAGCTCGTGTGGATCAGATGATCGAAAACTGACTGGTCGAGGAGGTTAAAGGGCTGGTTGAGCGGGGGATGGGGTTGGGGGTTCGCAGGGCTAATGTTATCGGATACAATGAGATACTTGATTATCTGGAGGGGCGTTGGACGTTGCCGGAGGCAGTATCACTGATAAAACAGAACTCCCGTCGGTATGCCAAACGGCAAATGACGTGGTTTCGGCATCAGCATGATTGCCGGTTTTTTGACGAACCGGCGGGGCTAATCGTCAGTATAACAAAGAATTAGGTCAGGGCGACGGGGTATTTCCCGAAAGAGCTTGACTGAAGTTTTGTGTTATATTTCAATGAGTTATCGGTCTGTGGCCGGGTAATGGTCGGCGGCTGGTTAGCCGATACTATTGGAAAACTGGGTAAACCCGAAGAGTGACAGGATTTTGAATGATGCGGACTATTCGACGATTCGATTTGTATTTGTCCTGGACCACAGCGATCGCATTGGCTGGACTTATGGCCCTCCAAGGGTGTGGCGGCCGGAACACCTCGGTGCGAAACGGAGAAGAGGCATCAAAAGTTGCCTCGCCATCTTCCCCAGTGCCCGCCGGGAAACTCTACACCTATCACCCGCCCTCTGATAGTTCGCAGGACTCGACTTCGACAGCCGATTCAACCAGTCAGCATCTGCTCAACCTTCCGCCCAAGACCCGACTTCCGATTTCGGAGCGATCCTTTTTATCGCGCTTTGAGCGTAGGGATGAACTTGCGGCGGGACAGGCCGATTCGTTCGGCACGGAGGCCGCCAATGAGGATTCGGCCGCCGCGGTTGACGACGATGTCTGGCGGCAGTTCGATGTCGCGCAGGAATATTACCAGATGGGCGTTCTGGCAAATCGCGAGGCGGGGTGGGAAGAGGCGCAGTATTATTTCGAGAAGGCGCTGAAGATTCTGGCCGGGTTGGATATCGAACAGGATTCGACTGAGACCCCGGAGCAGGTCAAATACAGCACGCTCCTTGAAAACATCGTCGCCGATTACAAGATGACGCTTCGATCGCTGGGACGGCTGGACGAGGATGTCACGCCGACGGCGTTGGTCGAGCGATTTGCCGATCTGGAAAGCCAGCTCGAGCATGATACGCTGAAGGTCTTCAAGGGGGAGACCAAGGCGCCGAAGTATGACCTGCCGGTCTCCATGAACGAGCGGGTCCGCAGTTCGATGATTTACTTCCAGACGCAGGCGCGGGACGCGTTCGCGCGGTATCTGAGCCGGATCCGGAGATACGAGTGGCTGTACAACCAGACGATCGACAAGTACGGCCTGCCACGCGATCTGATCTATCTCTCGTTGGTCGAATCGGGATTCAATACTAATGCTTATTCCTGGGCGCGGGCCATGGGGCTGTGGCAGTTTATCGCTTCCACCGGACGATTGTACGGTCTTCAGCGCAATTGGTGGGTGGACGAACGGAAAGACCCGATTAAGGCCACGGACGCCGCCTGCCGCATGCTCCGCGATTTATACCAGCAATTCGGCGACTGGGAACTGGCGATGGCGGCGTACAACGGGGGACCGGGACGTATCCAGCGGACAACCGCCCGTCAGGGTACACGGGATTTCTGGAAACTTCAGTTGAAGCGACAGACGATGGATTATGTTCCGCTCATTTATGCCGCGGCGATCATTGCCAAGGACCCGGCCAAGTACGGGTTCGGGGATGTGATCTATGAACCGGCGGTGCAATGGGACACGCTCACCGTGACCAAGAGTCTGGACCTGCGGGCGGTGGCCGAAGTGGTCGGGTGTTCGCTGGAGGACATCAAGAGCCTTAATCCTGAGCTTCTGCGCAATTCAACTCCGCCCCGCGTGAAGAATTATCTGCTGAAGGTGCCGAAGGGGAAGTCCGAGGTATTGATGGCATCGCTGGAGTCGATGAGTTCGCCGAAGGAATCCAATCTGGTGCACCACTCGATCAGACGGGGCGAGACGGTCGGGACGATCGCCAGCAAATACGGCGTGTCGCAGTACGCCATACTCGAAGCCAACAACATGTCGCGCGGCACCCAGATCATCGCCGGCAAGGAACTGATCGTGCCGGTGCCGCTGGATCGGTATCTGGATGCGCCGCCGGTGGACCGGCGTCAGTATGCCACCAACAACGTGTACGAAATCCGTTCGGGCGACAACCTATGGGATATCGCGCGTTCGTTCGGGACAACGGTTGACGCCATCCGGCGGATCAACTATCTGGAGCGCGGGTCGCGGATTTATGTCGGCCAGAAACTTCGCATTCCGACGGAGTCATCGTCTCGACGTCGAGGGCGGCCGGATCAGCCGTCCATAGGCGCGCCGAAACCGCCGATCGCGAGCATTGATCGTCCGTCAGGGCGGGTGAAAGGGTCGCCGAGCGCGTCGTCGGATGCCACCCGCGTAACCGGCCAGAAGAGTCCGGAAAAATACACGGTTCGGGCCGGCGACACGATCTGGGATATCGCCCGAATCTATAATACGACCAGTGTCAGTATTCGTCAGTTGAACAAGCTTGGACGGTCGGGTCGGATCTATCCGGGACAGGAGCTTTTGATCCAGCGCGGTGACACGACCGGATTCGTGGTCCACTTGGTTCAAGATGGCGAAACGATGGGTAATATCGCGCAGAGGTACCGCACGACGGTGGCGCGCATTCTCGTCTCCAACGGATTGAGCGACCCGAACAGTATCAAGGTCGGCGACAATCTCAAAATTTATCCGGAGTGATCAGGTCATGGCAAGAAAACGTGATATCGTAATCGCCGTCATCATCGGCATCGGATTCCTCATGGCCTTCGGGCTGTTTGCCCTTATGATGATAGGCGCATTCTCCCAGACCGACGGGGTCGAATTTACCGGGCTTTCCGGAGGTAATGTGGGGGTGATCGAAGTTCAGGGGGAAATAAACGAGTTGTCGGGTCGTATCTGGATCAAGCAACTGGACAAGTGGGCCAAGGCCGGCTCGATTAAGGCAATTGTTCTTCATGTCAATTCCCCCGGCGGCGGTACGGCGATCTCCCAGGAACTGCACGCCGCCGTCAGGCGGGCCAAGGAAAATAAACCGGTGGTGGCTTCGATGGCTTCGGTAGCGGCCTCCGGCGGGTACTACATCGCCTGCGCGGCGGATAAAATTGTTGCCAACCCCAGCACGGTGACCGGGTCGATCGGCGTCATTTTTCAATTCCACACCTTCAAGGACCTGATGGGCAAGGTAGGAATCGGGACCGAGACGATCAAATCTGGAGAAATGAAGGATGTCGGCTCCTATTCGCGGGGGATGACCGAAAAGGAGGAGTTGATGCTCCGTTCGGTGGTCATGGACACCTATGAGCAATTTGTTGAGGCGGTGGCCGAGGGGCGGGGGATGGAGAAGAGCCAGGTGTACCCGCTGGCCGACGGGTCGGTCTTTACAGGCCAGCAGGCGTACAATCTTGGCTTGGTAGATACCCTGGGTGGTCTGAAGGAGGCGGTCGATCTTGCGGGCAGTATGGCCGGAATTGATGAGCCGGAGGCAGTAACCCCGACCACCAAGGAAAAAGTTTCCCTGTTTGATTTGATTGGTGGTGTATTTGGGGCGATAAACAACAAGCTGGAGAGGTCGGTTGAAAGCCCCCAGCTGATGTTTTTGTTCCAATGAGGCCGGCCTGGTAGGAGGCGGAAGATTTCCTCATATTGACAAAAGTTAAATGTTGCCATAGAATTGGATATATCCTACACTCCGGCAAAGGTTTAGAGACTTCCGGGTGAGTTTTGCGGAAGTTGATGAAGTTGAAAAGATGATATGTGATATAGTTTCCAGTCGAGGAGGGACACGTGACTAAGGCTGATTTGGTCGAGAAAGTGGCCGAGAAGACCGGACTGACACGTACCGACGTGGCGGTTGTCGTTGACAACTTTCTTGAAGTCGTAAAGAAGGCGGTCGAGAACGGGCACAACATCGAGATCCGCGGCTTCGGCACCTTCAAGATCAAACTGCGCAAAGCCCGCAAGGCGCGCAACCCTCGCACGGGGGACGTGGTGCCGGTTCCGGATCGCAAAGTGCCGGTGTTCAAACCGTCGAATGAGTTCAAGAATATGATAACGAAACTTTCAATTTAGAGTTAACGGAATTCGGAGGATGCATGCCCAGCGGTAAAAAGCGCAAACGGCAGAAGATTAAAACCCACAAGCGCAAAAAAAGAAGAAGAGCCGACCGGCACAAAAAGAAAGTGCGCTAAGGCAGTATGGAAAGGATGTTTCGCGACACGCGGAACATCCTTCTTAGTTTTGGTGTGACAAACGCCATCGGTCCCACATTCTCCGATTGCCGGGAGGTCACAAGCGACAATCGGGAAAGAGGTTACCCTGGTTTTCGGGAGGCGGCGGCATCGTTGGGGGGCGGGCACACCGCTTGCATAACATCGCTCGATGAAAGACAGACATTTTACATCGTTGGTTGTGGCCGCAGGTGTGGGGGTGGCTATGGCTTTCGTCCCGGCGGGTAGCACGATTTGGGCGGCTGATATTTCAGTAAGCGACATCGGCGCCGCATCTGAACAGCTACGGCCCCGCGTGGCCGTGTCCCCCGGTCAGGGGTTCCTGGTGGTCTGGGAAGACAAACGTTCGGGCACGGGCGATGTCTTCATGCAAAGATTCGATCTTGCGGGGTGGAAGCTCGGTCTGAATCTCCGGGTGAATGATGACTCCGGTACCATTGTGCAGACGGCCCCATCGGTGGCCGCCGACGGATTTGGCAAGTACACGGCGGTCTGGCAGGACTATCGCAACGGGTCGTATCCGTTCCGGCCGAATATTTATTCCCAACAGTTTGATTCCACGGGAACGACGATCGGAACCAACCGACGAATTACCGTCGAACCACCCGACTCACTCCGGTCCGCGCCTGATCTGGCGCTGGCGCCGTGGGGAGGCGGGCTGGTGGTCTGGCAGGACTATCGGAATCGCAACTGGGATATCTATGCTCAGCGGATAGCATCCGACGGCTCGCTGATTGGAAAGAACATTTTGATCAATGATGATCTCAATCTGGCGCAACAGCACGCGCCAAAGATATCAGCTTCGCCCGATGGCTGGTTCGTCGTTGTCTGGTATGACAGTCGATGGGCAAACGACGATATTTTTGTTCAACGATTGGATTCGGCAGGTGGCAAGATCGGTCGGAACATCAAGGTCAACTCGGACGCCGGTTCGGCGCGGCAGGCGTTTCCCGATGTCGCCGCCGACGGCGCGGGCAACTTCACGGTCGTATGGACGGACTGGCGCAACGGTTCATATCCAAATAACCCCGACATTTACGCCCGCAAATTCGACACGCTGATGAATGCCTTGTATGTGGATGTGCGGGTGAACAAGGATGGAAGCACGCGGTCACAACGGGACCCGTCGATCGCCGCCGACCGTCTGGGCAATGTGGGGATTGTCTGGTCGGATTCCGGCGCGACCTCGTTTGACATTGTCGGGCAAATGATCGATGTCGAAGGGAATGTCCGCGAGCAGAACTTCCGGGCCAACAGCTCGACCGACAGCGCGCAGGTACAGCCGGATATCGCGCTTGACGGCCGGAATCGCTTCGTCACCTGGGCCGACAAACGGGGCGCGAACTGGGACATTTATGCGTCGGTGGCGAAGTACAACAGTCCGTCGCTGGTACCGTCGCCCGCGACTCTTGCCTTTTCGGCGGAAAAAGGGGAGCCACTCCCCGCGCCCAAGACGCTGGCGATTACGCACGCCGGATATAACCGGCTGTCGTTCCGGCTCACATCGTCGGTGTCGTGGCTGAACGTGACGCCCGATACCGGTACCACGACCGATACGGTTTTGGTGGCGGTGACGGATACGTCGCTGGCGGCTGGAACGTACTCCGGCGCGATCACGCTGGTCGATTTGACCAATCATGATTCAAGCGTTGTTGTGCCGGTGACCTTTGATTACCGACAGCAACCGCCCGACACCCTGCGGCTCGGCTCGGTTCAGGCCGGGGTGGGAAGTATCGCGTCGGTTACACTCGCGATGTATGCTGATGACTCGGTTCTGGGGGTAGTCATGCCCCTGAGCTTTGACACGGCGATTATCCGGGTGGATTCGTTTGTGAGTTCAGACAGTTTGCCTCTCAATCTCGCCGACACAGTGCTGATCGATTCCACCGGCAGGGTAGCGGTGGTTCTATCATTCGATACGCTGGCGCCGTTGCCAAACGGCCGATATCGGCTCGGATCACTCTGGATCACCGCGCTGGCGCAGGGGATGACCACCCTTGATACCACCCGCTTCGATACCCTCGTTTGTCTGGTGCGCACGGCTTCGGGCAAGCTGAGAATTCCTGTGGTGCAAACCGGGGATGTGACGGTGGACCAGGCGACAGGAGTGGAAGATCAAAGCCCTGATCCGCTGCCGTCAGATTTTGCGCTGGCCCAGAATTATCCAAACCCGTTTAACGGCGAGACTGTCATCGGGTACGATCTGCCTCGACCGGGGCGGGTACGACTTGAAGTGTTCAATCTCCTCGGGCAACGGGTGGCCATCATCAAAGATCGCGTCGAACCGGCGGGACGGCATGTGGGTGTATGGGACGGAAAAGCCCGGTCGGGTGGTGATCTGCCGAGCGGGGTCTATTTCTACCGTCTTCAAGTTGGTCCGGCCGCCATTGTCCGCAAGATGACCCTGATCAAGTAACTCTCGATCGAGTGACTTGGGGTGGCGGAAACCGCCAAACTTTTCCGCCGTTATCTCGTATATCTCCGGTAGATATGAACTCACTCTCATACAAGGAGATACCCACATCATGCGCCTGGTACTGGCCTGTCTGATCACGCTGACGGCCGCCACGGTAATGGCGGACGGCGGGGGGCGAATTTACGGGAGAATCAAAACATCCGACGGCAACGAATTGAAGGGGATTATCCGGTGGGACCGCAATGAGGTGTCCTGGGTCGATCTGTTGAACGGAACCAAGGAAATCAAAGCGGAGGACAGCCGCTCGTCGGACGATGAACGCCGCTCCCGCCGACGCACGAGCGTGCGGATATTCGGCATACGCATCAATGACCACGATATGGATTGGGAAGGCGGGGACCGATCGAGGGGATCGGTGGTTCGGTTCGGGCACATTCGGACGCTGGTACCCCGTCGCGGCGACAACGTGCTACTCGTGCTCAAATCCGGCGACACGGTGGAATTCAGTTCCGGGGGCACAGACTTCGGATCCGACA
>JACRAV010000415.1 GCA_016213305.1 Candidatus Zixiibacteriota bacterium
AGGGAAATCCACCGCCCATGTCAATTTGTGTTCTCCCATAGATATACGAAACGCCGCCGCCCCCAATCGTGCTACGTGGACGTCCCCGTCCGCCGGGTCGCGACGGACGAGGAGAGGCTGTCCCATAAGACGCCCAAATGTGTTGTGTCGGTTCTTGCGTCACCTCCGCAGGAGTGACGTGTGAACCGACACTTCTTGGAACTCAAAGAGTTGGAGGGCGGCGGGTCTCACGTCCGGTAGGGCCGGACGAAGGACCCGCCGCAACTTTTACAACACTACTGCTTGAGATAATACCCCAGACGGTCCCTTAGCTCACCCTTGACGATATTGCTTTCCAGCTGGCCGTCATAGGCGATCGAAATCTGCGAACTCTCTTCGCTCACCACCACCACCACCGCGTCCGACAGTTCCGTTACCCCAATCGCCGCCTTGTGCCGCATCCCGTACAATTTGCTGTACCGAGGATTGGACGTCAGCGGGAGCGAGGTCGCCGCCGCGATCACATACTCGCCCGCGATCAGCACCGCCCCGTCGTGAAGCGGCGTGTACGGCGTGAATAGCGTGACGAGCAATTCCGACGAGAGCGCCGCGTTCATCTCCTTGCCCGTCTCGGCGAAATTGCGCAACCCGGTCCGCCGCTCGATGACAATCAGTCCGCCATACCGCAGTTCCGACAAACGCAGAGCCGCCCGCGTGACTTCCTCGAGCGTCTTTTTCTGCTCCAGCCGGACAAACATCCGAAACAGCCGGTTCTGCCCGAACGACGCCAGCGCGCTTCGCAGTTCCGGCTGAAACACCACCACCAGCACGATGAAACCGACCGTCGCCAGATTCGAAAACAACCAGGTGAGCGCCTCGAATTGGAAGAAATACGCGATAAACGCGATCCCCGCGATCAGGATCATCCCCACAATCATCTGGGCCGAGCGCGTGCCGCGGGCCAGCCGGAGCACCTGATAGACGATAAAGGTCACGATCAGTATATCGAGGATATCCTTCCATGTTATCCGCAACCAGTCGTATGGGAGTGTACCGTTCATGCCCTGCTCACCGCGTTCACAATTCGTATTGCCTGGACCGTCTCGCGCACGTCATGCACGCGGACGATATGTGCGCCGTTCATCACCGCGATCACCGCCGCCGCGACCGATCCGCCCAATCGCTGGTTGGCGGCCGCGTTGGCGTCAGCCACCCCAATAAACGACTTCCGCGACGCCCCCACAAGCAGGGGCAGGTGAAAACGGATAAACTCGTCAAGACGGGCCAGAATGGCCAGATTGTCCTCCGGACGCTTGCCGAACCCGATTCCCGGATCAAGGATCAGCTTGCCCCGCTCGATTCCGGCCGCTGTCGCATGTTGTATCCTCTCGGCGAAGAATGCGGTGATCTCGCGGACACAATCGTCATATGTCGGGTGCGACTGCATCGTGGTCGGATCACCCTGCATATGCATGAGGACGACCGGAACTTTTCGTTCGGCCGCCAGCCGGGCCATATCGGCGTCGAATCGGAGCGCCGAAATATCGTTGATCATATCCGCACCGGCCGAGAGCGCCGCCTCAGCCGTCGCCGAGCGATAGGTGTCGATAGAAATAGGCACCGCACTTCGCTTACGAATCGCCTCGATTACCGGCGCCACCCGTCGGATTTCTTCGTCCGCGCCAATTGGCTCCGCTCCCGGCCGGGATGATTCCCCGCCGATATCTATGATATCCGCCCCCTCGTCGATCATCCGCAGAGCGTGTGTCACCGCACCGTCTATCGACAGAAACCTGCCGCCATCGGAGAAGGAGTCGGGGGTGACGTTTAGTATCCCCATGATCCGGGTTTGCTGAAAATCCAGCGCCCGGCCGTCGGCGAATTGTATCTGATTGCAATCTGGTGACATAACAGCACTCTGTATTTCATATATACCACGACGAGCGACTCGCCGCAACCCGGCTCTGCCAGATCAACAGGTCCTTGGGGAGAACGGAGGGTTAGGTGTTGTGGTCACATGTGGGATGAATGTGCGCAACGGATTGTGCGTGGTGAACGTCCCCGTCCACCACGAGAGAGGAGATGTCGACGGACTGGGACGTCCGCCGACCACAA
>JACRAV010000422.1 GCA_016213305.1 Candidatus Zixiibacteriota bacterium
CTGGCCGACGCGGGTATTCTCGACCGTATAGGCCACGCGGGTGACCGGCGAAAAGAGCGAATCGACATAGACCGTGCCCACCGGGGCGTCCGGCCGCTTGTTCTGCTCGGCCAGCAGGTATCCGCGGCCGTCGGTGATGTCGATTTCCATTTCGAATTCGACGTCGTCGGTCAGCTCGCAGATGTGGTGGTCGGGGTTGAGAATTTCGATCTCAGAGTTTCCTTCGAACATCCCGGCGGTGATTTTGCCGCGCTTGTTGGTGCGAATGCGCAGGGTGCGCATCTCGTCGCCGTGGGCGCGAATGATCAGTCCCTTGACGTTCAGCACGATGTTGGTGACGTCTTCGTACAACCCCGGCAGGGTGGCGAACTCGTGCAGGCACCCCTTGATCCGGATCGACACCACCGCGGCGCCCTGAATGGACGACAGCAGGATGCGGCGAAGCGAATTGCCGAGCGTCACCCCGTAGCCGCGCTCGAGCGGCTCGACGATGAAGCGGGAGTAGTTTTCAGCCGCGGAGGAACGGTCGTTGACCACCTCGTTGGGCATTGTTAATGGCTTCCATTTCATATCTTCAAACCTCTCTGGCCGATGTTCGTTACTTGGAGTACAATTCGACAATCAACTGTTCGTTGGCCGTCAGCGGGATATCGGAGCGCTTCGGCAGTTCGAGCAGTTCGCCCTCGAGCGACGCCTTGTTCAGGCGGAGCCACGATATTTCGTCGCCGCGTCCCAGCTTGAGCGCGCCGTGCACCAGGTCCAGACCCTTGGATTTGTCCTTGACCCGAATGACCTGGCGCGGCTTGACGTTGTATGATGGGATATCGACAATGCGACCATCGACCAGAATATGGCGGTGCCGGACCAGCTGGCGAGCCTGTTTGCGCGACGCGGCAAAGCCGAGCCGATAGACCAGGTTGTCCAGACGGGTCTCAAGAAAGAGCACCAGTTCCTCGCCGGTCACACCCGTGCGGGCGGCGGCTTTCTCATAATAGTTGTGGAACTGAGCTTCCAGCATGCCGTACATACGGCGAACCTTCTGCTTCTCGCGAAGCTGGAGTCCATACGCCGAAATCTTTCGGCGCATATTCTGTCCGTGCTGTCCCGGAGCGTACTGACGGCGTTCGACCGCGCATTTGTCGGTCAGACACCGTGCTCCTTTCAGAAACAGCTTTTCACCTTCCCGACGGCACAACTTGCAATTGGCGTCACTATACCGGGCCATCTATTCTCCTTACTGTTCTTTCTATATACTCGCTACAGTCCGCCTCGTGATCAGACGCGGCGCCTCTTTGGTGGGCGGCACCCGTTATGCGGAATGGGGGTGACGTCCTTGATCAAACTGATCTCCAGACCGGCGGCGGCCAGGGACCGGATCGCGGCCTCGCGGCCGGAGCCGGGGCCTTTGACCCACACTTCAACACGACGCAGGCCGAGATCGATGGCTTCCTTGGCCGCGGTCGAAGCCGCCATCTGGGCCGCAAACGGCGTCGATTTCTTGGAGCCCTTGAATCCGGCTTTGCCGGCCGAGCCCCACGAAATGGTCCGGCCGAGCGAATCGGCCACCGTTATCTGGGTGTTGTTAAACGTCGCCTTGATGTGCACAATACCGTTGGCTTCAACGCGCGTTATTTTGCGTTTGCCTTTTTTCTTTTTTGGTTCCGCCACGTCCGGGTATCCTCAATTCAAACAGGTTATCAGGTTTTGGCCGCCGGCTTCTTCTTGAGACCGCCGACAGATTTGCGCGGACCCTTGCGGGTACGGGCGTTGGTCTTGGTGCGCTGGCCCCGCACCGGCAGACCGCGGCGGTGCCGCAGTCCCCGATACGAACCGATGTCAACCAGCCGTTTGATATTCATGGCCACTTCGCCGCGAAGCGCGCCTTCGACCGTGTACTCGTTTTCGATCACATGACGAAGCTTGGCGATGTCGTCATCGGTCAGTTTGTTCACGCGCGTATCGGGACTGACGCCGGTCTTGCGAAGAATCTCTTTGGCATTCTTCGGGCCGACGCCGTACAGGTACATAAG
>JACRAV010000423.1 GCA_016213305.1 Candidatus Zixiibacteriota bacterium
GAGATTGTCAAAAGAAGTCGGCGGGGCCGGAAGGTGGTCATTTCCCCTGAAGAATTCGGATGATTTCTTCCTGCCGGCGATGGAGAATGAGCATTTCCTGTTCGAGCCGGTCGATATGATCGGCCAGGATGCGAAGCATCAGATGTTCCGGGAGACTCTCGCCGCGTTCAGATTCCAGCATATCGATGTGCTCCCGTAAACTGGGGGCTTTATTTCCCTGGGCGGGTGACAACGTTTTACTCCTAACAGGCCGTATCGATCCTGCTTAAGATATCGGCGATTTAACGGCATTCTTAAGGGAGGATAATTCCAAAAGAGAGACGATTCGGATTATTTTTGCGAATCCGCTACGATTCGGCCGTCGGGACCGGGAAAATATCGAACAAATCCGGGTGTGGCTTGGGGATGACATGGACCGATACCAGTCCGCCAACCTTCTGGGCCGCGCCGGCGCCAGCTTCAGTGGCCGCCTTGCAGGCCGCCACGTCGCCTCTGACGATCACGGTTACATATCCGCCGCCGACACGATGACATCCGACCAATTCAACCGTGGCCGCTTTGATCATGGCGTCGGTCGCGTCCGTGGCCGCCACCATACCGCGAGTTTCAATCATCCCAAGTGCGCTCATATACATGCTCATCCTTCTGCCGTCATCTTATTTGAAAGAACAGTGAGTGTCAAAATAAAAACGGCCGGATTGGACGCGCTAATTACGACCGTAGGTCTTCTGCAGAAACGCACCCAATCGGCCAAGGTCTTGTTTGAGTTCGTTCGGTTCCAGCACCTCTGCCGATTCTCCAAAAGCCACAACCCACCTATAGAACTCCTCAAGTCCGCGCACCGTCGCCGTATAGATAACCGAGCCATCCGGCAACTTTTCTACCCACTCGCCCGGATGGTGCTTTCCCAGCACAATCACGCGGGCGGCTGTCCCCGTAAATCGAACCCTGACTTCGACCGGCTCACCCGTGTACAACTGCCAGCTTCCCTCAAAGTAGGTCTTGACCGATACCCCTTTCTGTCTTGTAAATCGCTGTTCCGTGGTGGTTACGCCACGAAGCCGATCGATTCGAAAGGTTCTGAAGTCCCTCCGCGTATGACAATAAGCCACGAAATAAAAGGCATGGGCGCGAAAAATGATGAAATACGGGTCCACCTGTCTCTTGCCGGGTCCCGACGATACCGAATCGTAATCTATTTCGAGAGTTCTGTGTTCCGAACAGGCCGACTCCAGAACCGCAAAGAACCTTTCCCCCGCAACCGGGTCTTCGGTGGATGCAATGTCAAGCCACGTGGCATCAACGGCGGTCCGGCGTTTCTCACGCACCGACTGATTCAATCCTGCTTCAACTTTGGCTCGTACCCGTCGGAGGGCCTCGCCGTATTTCGCGGTTCGCCGCAGGGGCGACGATTCCAGGGCCAGCTTGAGCGCAGCATATTCCTCAAAATTGAAATTCAACGGCGGAAGAAAACTGTCCGAGGCCAGCTTGTACCCCCGATCATAATACACCGGAACCTGGGCCTCGGAGAGACTGATGATATCACGGTAGATCGTCCGCTCCGTAACCGAACACTCCCCAGCCAGTGCGGTGGCATTAAGTGTCCGCCTCGAGCGGAGCAGGTTGAGAATGTACAGAAGTCGGTCGTGCTTGGTCATTTGAAACCGCGTTGACTGTCTCAAATATAGACCTCCCCCGATACCCTGTCAATGTGGGCCATCCCCCATTGCACCCCCTCAGCGGCATGGGGTACCATTCGCGTCAACCGCATAATACACAACAGGTTACGACCGCCCACCAGCGCGGCATTGGCTTTGCACCCCATCGGTCCGGTGAAGCAAGAAACATTTCTCAAGGAGGGATATATGGCGGGCAAACGAAGAGGTTCCAAGGACAGCGGCAATTCGCTGGGCAATGCGCTCACCGGTTTCATTCTGAAACTGCTGTTTGCCGTGGTGGTCATTGTCATGGTATTGACCTTTACCCAGTGCACGGTTAAGAAGCCGCAATCGCCAAGCTGGGATACGCACCTTAGCGTGCCGTTAATCAGCCGGGTCTATACGATGTCCGAACTGATCAACCGGATGAATGAACCGGGGGTTGGGTTTGACATTGACAGCAATGTCGTGTTCTCGATCTCCCGCGATCTGGACACCTTCCGGCTTGATCAGCAGGATTTGTCATTCACCGGATTTTCGTACGACACGACGGCCACCCTTGGCGCCGTGACGATCACGCCGCCCACCCTCGCGCCGATCGTCGTACCGGTGGCTTCAATCGGCCCGCTGGCCGGTCTGAGCGGAGACATTCCGGCGATTCCATTCAGCGTCTCCAATGACCTTCCGCCCATATCGTCTTTATCGTCAGCTACAGTGGCCAGTGGAAAAGTGTATGTCGTTGTGGCTAACAACCTGGGCATAGACCTGTCATCGGTCTCGGTTACACTGTATGACGTCCGTAATGCCGTGGTTATCGGGACGCAATCGTTCTTCATCGGTCTACTCAACGGCGATGTCGACTCGCTCATGTTTAATCTGAACGGTCAAACAATTTCAGATCAGTTGAGAGCCACGGTTGACGCCACTACTTCTGCCGGCACGATTCTCGCCACCGGAACGCAGGAAATTTCGACCGGAGTTTCATTCTCCAATCCCTTCACGGTGAGCGCGGCGACGACACAGGTGCCGTCACTTTCGCGCAGTGTGTCACAGCAGATGGCGCTGGGAGAATCGACGCCCGTCTATGATGCAACGCTGGCCTCGGGCACGCTCTCCCTGTCGATTACCAATAATACCCCACTGGCCGCAACCATCAACATAATTCTGCCGGATCTGTCATTGGGGGGCCTGCCGCTTGATTTTAGTCAGAATGTACCGGCCAATTCGACCGTGACCCCCACCGTCAATCTGGCTGGGTACATCCTCACCCCGTCCGATCTGATTGTTCCCCAGTCTATCCAGTGCACGGTACTGGTCGCCACGACTGGCACCGGATCGGGACAGGTGACGGTCGATCAGAACCAGGGATTCCATGTCACCGCCGCACTTAGCGGCCTGACAGTCCAATCGGTGACGGGAGTAATCGCTCCCACCACGGTGGACGTGACGCCAGCCGATCAAAGCATCACCGTGCCCCAGGGATTCGACTCCGTCCAGTTGTCTCAGGCCACCCTGAGTCTGGAGATCATCAACGCCGTCGATTTGCCCGGTTCCCTGTCGATTCAGATTCAGGGAAACAACGGAAAGACCCTTAATCTTTCCGGAACCATAGCGGCGGGTTCAGTCGGCAGTCCGATCCTGACTGTCATGACGGACACGACCGTGGCCGACTTTCTCTGGCCCTTGCCGTCATCGCTCAGCATAGCGGGATCGGCCACGTTTGGCGACAGCACCACAACCGGAACGCTTACCTCGGCCGATTTTGTCCACGCCCGGGTGCGGATCGACGCTCCGCTGGACTTGATTCTTCATCAATCCACCGTTCGTCCGGGAGCGTCCAAACAATCGCTTGATTCGAACGCGTTACAAAACATCGCCGATCACATCAACGCGGCCCAGCTGATCTATACGCTGGACAACCATCTGCCGATCGGCGCCCGGTTCAGTTTGTATCTCAACGGCGATTCGGCGACGGCCTATACGTCTCCGGATGTACTGATCGACAACCTGTTCGTTAATGCCGGCACCGTCGGCGGCAATGGTACCGTCACGGCCGCCACCTCAACCGGTGAACAGACTGTCCTGCTGGATAGTCTGGATATTCAGGTGCTCCGCAACCCGGCGTTGTGGATTGCCAGCCAGATCATTCTCGATAGTACCGGTGGCCAGTCGGTGCGTCTGACCGCGCAAGACTATGTCGGCGTGACCGGACGAATAGAAATTGATTACCGCTTTGACGGCAATTTTTAAGGGGAA
>JACRAV010000416.1 GCA_016213305.1 Candidatus Zixiibacteriota bacterium
AACGACTCGTTCGTGCCGGTGATTTACGCCGAGCGACGGTATGTCCGCAAACCGCGCAAGGCGAAGCCGGGTCTGGTGACGGTGGAGAAGGAGAAGTCGGTGATGGTAGCGCCGAAGAAGCCGGCGGAAAAGTAGGGCGGTTCCGTCTTCGAAACCGCCATCTTCCGAGGGTAAATGTCTCTTGTAGGGCGGAACCGCTTCTGGTTCCGCCATCTTGTCGACGTTGTGTCAGGCCCTGGTCCGACAACTGCCGGACTTGACTTGACACCTGTGCGAAGCGTGTCATTGCGAGGAGCGGCGTCTTCGACGCGACGAAGCAATCTCGCTTCCTGCCCAAGTGTGTATCACAAAGCGAATTTGCTTCGTCGCTCCTAACCCTTCGACAGGCTCAGGGTGAAGTCGCTCTTCGCAACGACAGACTTTTGATGTTCTTCAACAGGCTCCTTGGCCGGGGTGACAGCTAGAAGGACTGAGGCGTGATTGCTTCGGTCACGCGCCTGCGGCGGGTGACACTGGCAATGACGAGCTTTTGTACGTCGCATCGAGCGTAGTCGAGATGCGACGGTCGCCGGCAACCTGACAACGCCGGGTCTCGACTACGCTCGACCCGACGAACTTCTACCCGTTCACCTTCTCATCCAGAAACGCAATGATCTCGCCAACTTTCAGGCGCGACTGTTGCATCGTGTCCCGGTCGCGGAGCGTCATCGTGTCGTCTTTGAGCGTGTCGCCGTCGATCGTGATGCAATACGGGCACCCGGCTTCGTCCATGCGGGCATAACGGCGGCCGACTGCGCCCGACTCATCATAGAAGACCTTGAATTTCCTACGAAGATCGTTATAGACCTTGTTGGCGTATTCCGGCATCCCGTCCTTCTTCACCAGAGGGAAAATGGCGGCTTTAATCGGCGCGATCTTGGGCGACAGCCGCAAGAACACCCGCTGTTCGCCGTTCACCTCGATTTCATCGTACCCATCGACCAGCACGGTGAGCAAAGTGCGGTCGCAACCGGCGGATGTCTCAATGATATACGGCACGAACTTTTCCGTGAACCGCTCATCGAAATACCGCAGGTCCTTCTTGGTGGCTTCCTGATGCCGGCCCAGATCGAAATCGGTCCGGTTGTGAACCCCCTCAAGTTCGCTCCAGCCGAACGGGTATTCATATTCAATATCGAATGCCGCTTTGGCGTAGTGGGCGAGTTCGTCCTTGCCATGCTGGTGCCAACGGAGTTTGTCCATCTTGATCCCCAGCCCCTGATACCATTTCCAGCGTTCTTCGCGCCAGTACTCGAACCATTTGTCGTCTTCGGAGGGATGGATAAAAAACTGCATTTCCATCTGCTCGAACTCGCGGGTCCGGAATATGAAATTGCCGGGAGTGATTTCGTTGCGGAACGCCTTGCCGATCTGAGCTATTCCGAATGGGATTTTCTGCCGCGAGGAATTTTTGACGTTCAGGAAATTGACATAGATCCCCTGCGCGGTTTCCGGGCGCATATAGACGACGGCCGTCTCATCCTCGACCGGACCCATGAAGGTCTTGAACATCAGGTTGAACTTGCGGGCCTCGGTCAGTTCGCCGCCGCATTCGAGCGGGGTTTTCGAGGGCTTGATCGGACAGCGGCACTCGGCCAGTTTGTCGGCGCGGAACCGCCCCTTGCAGGTTTTGCAGTCGATGAGCGGATCGGTGAAATTGGCGACATGGCCGGAGGTCACCCAAACCTGCGGGTGCATGAGGATCGCGGCGTCGAGGCCTTCGACATCGTCGCGACGGTTGGTCATGGCGTCCCACCAGTAAGTCTTGATATTGCGCTTCAATTCGGCGCCGAGCGGACCGTAGTCCCAGCAGGAGCCGAGGCCGCCGTAGATTTCGGACGACGGGAAGACATACCCGCGCCGTTTGCAGAGTGACACCAGTTTTTCCATCGTGTCGTTGGCTTTTTTGTCGCTCATAGATCGCTATCCATTCAGGTGGCTGTGTTTCAGTTTCTCCAGAAATTCCAAAGATTTCAACTCCCCGCCGACACCGGCGTGGTACCCCAGGAATTTCGTCAGGGCTTCAAGCAAAAGGGCGCTGATGTCGTACCCGAGCGCCACGCCGGCGGCTTCGACCAGCGACGCCCTCTGCAACGAGGACAATATCCGTACACCTTCCGCAGGGAGCGAAATATAATACTCGCCGGCCGTTTGGCAAGAGGGACAGATCAATCCACCCCGCTCGGGCGAAAAAAGAACCGACGCGCCGTTGGCCGAAAACTCCTCCGCCGGTTTTCGGCACCCGCCGCAGAAAGACAGCGACGGTCGAAATCCCAGATGCGACATGAGCCGGAGCATGAAAGCGATAAACAGCGAAGGCAGGGCGCGGCGGTCGGCCTCCGCGATCTGGGCAAAGTAGGTGAGAAGATAGGTGTACAGCGCCGATTGCGGGTCTTTTTCTGGCAGAAGCAGGTTGATCAGCTCGCAGGCGGCGGAGCCGTAAGCCAGACGGCCCAGCGTTCCCTCCTTTTCGAGCGAGAACGATTCGAGCAGTTCACAGTCGCGGATATACCCGGTGGTCTCGCGCTCGCTGGTGTAAAAAGTAAGTTCGAGGCGGGCAAAGGGGAGAAGTTTGCCTCGCTTGGAGGTGATCGACCGCCCCCCCTTGTCGATCAGGGCAAGCCGGCCAATGTCGCGCGTGAAAAATACCACCGTGCGCGAGGATTCGGACCAGTTGTATGTCTTGAGGACGATCGCTTCGGATTTTTCAAGCGGCATACCGTTCACCGACCGCGGAAACGGTAGATCGTCTCATCGGGGGCGGCCATGTGGTAGCGGGTGCGGGCGATATACTCGATATAGCTTCGGTCGCTCTTCAACAGTTCGCGGATCCGGACGGCGTCGATAAGCTCCGCCGTCTTGCGCTGATTGGCCTGGGCGATGCCGTCCCGCTCCATCGTCAACCTGACAATCCGCACCATGCCGTACTCGCTGTCGAAACATGACCAGATGAAGAACACGGCGATCAGGGCAAGCACGACCCGTACCAGACGCCGCCTGATGTGACCATCCGATTCCCGCAGACGCCGGATCAGAGTCCCGGCGGGGGTAAGAATGGTCGGTTTGGTGCGGATGCGTCGTGGCATGGGGGGAATAAAGAAGAGGAGGGGGCGGGGAGCAAATTAAAATTGTGTGGGCGGGAATTGTCGAATCCCCGTCATTCCGGCGCTCTCTTTGTCATCTCGGCCCCCTCTTCGTCATTCCGGCCGAAGAGCCGGAATCCAGCCCGTGATACGACCTGAAACTTCTCGGCCAATATGTCGAGCTGGATGCCCCCTTAAGGCGGGTATGACGGTGAGAAAGATGTCGGGAAGGTAATGGTCCCGACCTATTGGAGGCACTAGCAAGGCTGAACCCATACTCCTTACTACGGGGATTGCAGAATGCATTTCACCGAACCAATAGATACAACCGTAGAATCTAACTGGTCCACAATGTCACCCACGAGCAACGTTAGTTCAGACGGCTGAGCCATATCGTAGGCATCATTCCACTCTATTAGCATGATCTTAACCGTCTTGCCACTTGAAATTACGATATTTCTATCAGGGCTACGTTTATTGCTGTTGACATAAACGCTTCGCTTATCATAGGGGGGTATGCCGCCTGAAATTTGCAGTTGTGATGCACTGTAAAGCATCTCGTGTCCACTGGTGTTTTGAATTTCGATAAAAGCCTTTGCCGAGTGCGGCCGACGGGTAAACACCGATATCGATACTCGTACGCCGGTCTTGGCCGTTTCGAAGACCTCTGCGGATCTTTTGCTTTGAGAATATTCTTGATCCCCTACTGTGTACGGTGTTCGCGGCGGTTCACATGCACCCATTAGCACACTCAAAGTCAGAACACCAACAAGGGACAGATACCGCATCGATGATGTTCGTGTGTGTCCGGCGCCCATGGCACACCGCCCAATTTTGGTAATGATATCCAGAGTTGGTAGCCTACCTTCTAATACTATAAAACGCGCCCATCCCCGGATACATCGCGCTGTTGCCAATCGTCTCCGCAATTCGCAACAACTGGTTGTACTTCGCGATCCGGTCGGTGCGGCACATCGAGCCGGTCTTGATCTGACCCGCGCCCGTTGCCACCACCACATCGGCAATCGTCGCGTCCTCGGTTTCGCCCGAGCGGTGGGAAACCACGGCCGTCCAACCCGCCTTCTTCGCCATGTCGATTGCGTCCAGCGTCTCGGTCAGCGTTCCGATCTGGTTCAGCTTGATCAAAATCGAATTGGACGATTTCTCTTTAATTCCCCTCGCCAGACGTTTCGGATTGGTGACGTACAGATCGTCGCCCACCAGTTGAATCCGCCCGCCCAGTTTGGCGGTCAGTTTCTGCCAGCCGGCCCAGTCGTCCTCAGACAGGCCGTCCTCGATTGAGATGATCGGGTACTTGTCGCACAATTTCGTGTAGTAGTCGATCATCTGGTCGCTGGACAATTTCTTGTTCTCGGCTTTCAGGATGTACTTCTTCGTCTTGTCGTCGTAGAACTCGGTCGAGGCCGGGTCGAGCGCGATCATGACATCCTTGCCCGCTTTGTATCCCGAATTGTCGATTGCCGCCATGATCACCTGAAGGGCTTCTTCGTTCGATTTCAGGTCGGGCGCAAACCCGCCCTCATCGCCGACCGCCGTATTCAGCCCCTTCTTCTGTAATACTTTCTTGAGATGACCGAAGACTTCGGCGCCCATCTGAAGCGCCCCGGCGATATCTTTCGCGCCGACCGGCATGATCATGAACTCCTGCAGATCGACATTGTTGTCGGCGTGCTTGCCGCCGTTTAAGATGTTCATCATCGGGACCGGCAAAATCTTGCAGTTGCACCCGCCGATGTATTCGTACAGGAACCGCCCGCGGCTTTCCGCCGCCGCCTTGGCGGTGGCCAGCGAGACGCCGAGCATGGCGTTGGCGCCCAGTTTCGATTTGTTCTCGGTGCCGTCCATTTTGATCAGGTAGTTGTCCACCAGCGCCTGGTCGTACGGATCAATGACATCGGCAATCAGCGCCGGGCCGATCTTGGAATTGACATTGCCGACCGCGGTCGAAACTGATTTGCCGAAATACTTTTTGGCGTCGCCGTCGCGAAGTTCAACCGCCTCGTGCGCGCCGGTCGAGGCCCCGGAGGGGACCGCGGCGCGGCCAAGGGTGCCGTCGGATAGACAAACATCGACTTCAATAGTCGGCGTCCCGCGGCTGTCCAGAATCTGGCGGGCGTGGATATACTGATAATCTGACATACGGGTCAAAATCTCCTTGCTACTGTTTTCACTAACTTATCGGCTCACAACGAGGCAATCAAGGCAATTGTCGAAACAGGGGCCAATCCCACCAGTTGGGGGGATCGGGCTGTATATTTGGCATCCCCAAAATTAGCAACGCATTATATGGCAATAAGTTAAGTGGTGGCATTGCAATTGCGAAGCTATTCTATTGACGTCGCGGCGTAAAGAGAGGAAACGCCGGCGCACCTTCGGGTGCGTGGCATCGATGTCGATCAAGCTTGGGCCAGTCGAGTTAAAAACATCTGGCCCAGGGGCCGGTCACTGACCGGCCCTTCTCATTTCAGGCCCAGGGAGGGCCTGCCTTTTTTTCCGCATGTCCATGCAGGGTGGCCGATTGGCGCGGTTGGGGGCTAAAGAGAATTCTTGACAGGCCGATAGAAATAATGTAAAATATCATGTCAGTATGTTCTCAGCTATTCTCGCTTTCGTGGACCGTAGTGCACGCCGCTTCGAATTTCCCAATTCGATTGTTTCGACGTTGGTACCGCCTGTCAAAGGTTTGGTTACGCTTGGAGCGTGATTTCGCTGGGGTAAGGTGAATCTCTTTCAGGAGGTACTATGAACATCTACGTTGGCAACCTGTCGTACAATGCGACCGAAGACGATCTTCGCAATGCATTCTCGGCTTATGGCCAGGTAGCGTCGGTAACGATCATCAAGGACAAGTTCTCGGGCGAGTCGCGCGGCTTTGCGTTTGTCGAAATGCCGTCGAACGACGAGGGCGACGCGGCAATCGCCGGTCTCAACGGTGCGGACGTCAAGGGTCGCGCGTTGAAAGTCAACCAGGCTCGTCCCAAGGAGAGCACGGGTGGCGGCGGCGGTGGTCGTCAGGGTGGCGGCGGCGGTCGGGGTGGATTCCGCTCCATGGACCGTGGCGGCCGTCGCTGATTCGTCGTTGAATCAGTTATCACTGTCGGGGTCGGACGCGTGTCCGGCCCCGCTTCTTTTTGGGGTGGCTAACCGGTGCACCTTTGAGTTGTGTCGGTTCTTGCGACACCGCCGAAGGCGGTGACGTGTGAACCGACACTTGCCAGGCCCGCCGGTCCAGGAAGCGGCGGGTCACACCCCCAGCCCGCGTCGATGGGCCCGGCGCAAGACCCGCCGCAACTTAATTCAATTATGTTCTCGACTGCGAATTGACAGTGGTCGCTTGTGCCCCTATACTCCCCCCACCATGAACCAATTCTACATCTGCGACGCCTGCGGCGAAGAAAACGAAATCAATCTGGAGCTGACCGACGGCGACCATCAGGAGTTGTCCAGCGAGTGCGAGGGGTGCGGACGGGTCAACCTGATCAGCGCCAGCTTCAATTACGATATCAACGAGTTTGAACTGGAAGTCTCGGCCGACGACGCGGGGTAGGGGGCGTCATGACCACCCAGCAACGGGACGCCCTTGTGCTGTTTGTCCTGGCCGCACTGGCCCGGCTGGCGTTTCATAATCTGACCGGCTTTGTCGCCGACGATGCCTTCATCACTTTTCGCTACGCCCAGAATCTGGCGGCGGGGCAGGGGTTCGTGTACAATGTCGGCGAACGGGTGCTGGGGACCACCACACCGCTATTCACCTTCATTCTCGCGATGGGGAGCACTCTCGGTCTTGGCATTCCCAAGTTCGCGCTGGCGATAACGCTTGCCGCCTCCGGGCTGACTGCGGTCGTCATCTACCAGCTTGCTTTGCAGTTGCGGCTAACATACTGGGCGGCTCTTCCGGCAATCATGTACATTTTCTGGCCCCGATCGATTGTGGCCGACAGTTGCGGTATGGAGTCGGCGCTCTTTTCGCTGTTGATCACCGCGGCGGTGTACTATTACACGAGACGGCAACCGGTGAACGCGCTCGCTCTGGCCACGCTGGCCACCCTCACCCGCCCCGAGGGGATTTTGCTTGTCGGATTGCTCGTCATCCACCAATTCATATCGCGACGCGACCAGTTTGTGCGCTCGCTCATGATCCCTCTGTTTCTTCTGGGGCCATGGCTGGTGTTCGCGACGCTCTATTTCGGCTCGGCTTTGCCTCAGTCGATATCAGGCAAACAGGCACTCTACTCGCTGTTCGGGGCGACGTCACGATGGGATACGCTGGTCTATTTGATGGCCTGGCACAATCCTGTGGGGTGGCTGATGACCGTCGCGGCGGCCGCCGGCGGATGGTGGCTGGCCAAAAAGCAGAACTGGGGCGCAATGGCCGGATGCTGGATGATCGGGCTGATCGGGTTCTATGTTGCCACCGGAGCCAAAATGTTCTTCTGGTATCCGGCTCCGTTATATCCGCTGTTGTTCATCTTCATCGCCGGCGCATGGCCGCTCATCCTCGAGAAATGGCCCCGGCTCGACACAGTTGCCCGCCGGTTCAGATGGTGGGCGCTTTCGGCGGTTGCACTCCTTCTTGTAGCCGGCAACTATTTTTCGGTGCGGTATTTCACGGCGTATCAACAAGACCTGAATGCCTGTCATCGCGCGATCGGGGTCTATCTTCATGCTCAAGTACAACCGAATGAAACCGTGGCGGCGGAAGATATCGGATATATGGGGTTTTACTCGCGATGTCGAATCCTTGATCGCGACGGACTGATATCCCCCGAGGCGGCGCCGTATAATAGGGTGGGGAATTACGCCGGTTTGATCGATGACTTCAAGCCCGGATGGGTGGTGGCATCGCTCGATTCGCCGATCAGCGGATTTGTGAGCGATTCAACATTTCTGGATCGATATCAGATGGAGCAGAGCTTCACTGGTAACTCGTGGCGGTATGCGGTGTACCATCGGAAGCCGTTGTAGGTCAAGCCGCCTTCGGCTTGACGGTGTCCGTCGTCAGATCGAAAACCGCCACCCGCACCAGAACTCCGTCCCCGCCGCCGGATCGGGTGGACAGCACAGGCAGGTCGTGGTGATCCGATTGTCGATCGTTCTGGCAAAGACATCGTACTCGATCAATCCAACCGATTTGCAGGGAAACGGAGCCAGACTCTTCTGTCGGCGGGCGTACTGCACCCGGCATTCCACCATGAAATAGTCGAAGGAGTTGGGGGTTACGTTGGCGACTTTCTGGGTATTCAGCACGGCGTACAGGCGGAATCCCAGCGCCCGACGAAGCCCCTCAAGTCCCGATCCGGACGGTATGGCGTGGCGGGCCATGATCCGCTTGGCCTCGATCTCGGAGAATTTGGCCCAGGCCTGCTCGTCGAGCTGAATCGCCGCCTCCAGACCGTCGCGCTGTTCCACCGCCTGGAACCAGAGACCGTCGTGGGCGAGCCAGTTTTTGGCGAAATCTTCAAGCATGCCGGCGAGGGTTTCGCGGTCGAGGTTGGTCAGAAGATCGTTCATGTCATTTTACTCCTGCACGGTCCTGGGTCTTTTGAGGGGTGCGCCAATCGGCGGACGGGGACGTCCGCCCTGCACAAAAGCAGACAGGTGCATACCCGTCGCGTCGAGCGTAGTCGAGACGCGAAACTTCTGCCCCTTCAGCAGGTCCTGTATCATAGGCCGGAATCTAAAACTCGGCTTGGCCGACAGCAAGATACCGGTTATCTTTACTTTCAAGGAACCCCGCTCCGGGGCGAACCCGGGGCGGGGCTTGATTGTTCAAGCAGAGAGCGTCCCCGATAGACCCGCCGGATAGCTGGATTGCTTGACAGATACGCCGATATACACGTCTAAGTCATGTCTATGAGAAAAACTCTTCTGATTCTGGTTGCCGCCTTTTCGCCGGCGTTCCCAACCCTTGCCGGCCAACTCTCACCTGAACTGGCACAAACAGTTACGGCCAAACCTGCCGGTCAATTGACATCTGTCTGGATTATTCCGGCCCAGTCAAGCCGGGGGCGGGAGTCAGCCGCGGTCGCCGAGCAGAAAGTGGCAACGCGTGCTGAACGGTACAAGCTGGTGGCTGCCGATCTCCGCCTTCGGGCCGACCAGAATCAAAGCGGGATTATCAGCCGACTCCACGAGCTGGAAAAGGGTGGACGGTCAAGCCGAATCAAAGGACACTGGATATCCAATATTGTTGAGGCGCACGTGGCGGCGGGAGAGCTGGCGGCACTGGCGCGGCGACCCGATATTGCGTCGATCTATGAAGAACCGACGATCGAATTGATTCGCCCGCAGGCCGATGCCACGGCGACTTCGGCCACGTCGCCGGACACCACATATACGAACATAAAGTATATCAAGGCCAATCAGGCCTGGAGCATGGGGTACACCGGTGCGGGTCGGCTCATCTGTATTTTTGATACCGGCGTCGATGGTGCGCATCGGGCGCTTAAGTCACGCTGGAAAGGTCTGAACGGCGATTCGGCGGCCGCCTGGTTTGATCCGGTGACCAACACGAAGTACCCGCAGGTGGTGTCGGGTGGTTTTCCGCAACACGGCACTCATGTCACAGGTATAGTACTGGGGCGGGACAGTGTCACCAATGACACGATCGGCGTGGCGCCGGCGGCCAAATGGATTGCCACGGCGGTGATCGACCGAACCGGCGCGTCGATCCTCGACGCTTTCGATTGGGTGGCCGATCCCGACGGCGATCCGAACACGGTCGACGATGTCCCCGACGTGATCAATCACAGCTGGGGGTACAGCAAGCTGGGATGCGCCGACCTGTTTTTCGACGCCATCGACAACGCCGAAGCGCTCGGCATCGTCAATGTCTTCTCGGCCGGCAACGAAGGTCCCAACATTTCGACTATCCGCATTCCGGCGGCGCGGGACAATGACTCGCTCGACTGTTTCGCCGCCGGTGCGTCCGATATTTTTACATCTCCCCCGTCAGCAACTATCTGGGGGCAGTCGTCGCGGGGACCGTCGCCCTGCAATGGTCATATCAAGCCGAATGTCGTAGCTCCGGGGTACCTGATCCGGTCATCCTATCCCAACAACACCTACTATGTACTGACTGGAACGTCGATGGCCGCGCCGCATGTTAGCGGGCTGGCCTTGTTGCTCAGACAAAAGAACCCCAACGCCACCCCGGCTGAAATCAAAAAAGCGATTCTGACTTCAACTAAGAAGACCAACTCCGGTGTGACACCGAATAACACCTGGGGCTGGGGCGAAATTGACTGTGTGGCCGCGCTCAACGCGCTGGCCGGCAATTCGACCCCGGTCAAACTTCGGGTCTGGGACTATGTGCACGCGCCGGTGAATCCGGGCGGAACCTTCGACGGTCCGGTCATTGTTCAGAATCGCGGCACGGTCACCGCCACCGGAGTGTCGGGCCAGATCACCAGCACCGACTCGCGACTTACGGTGATAAACGGCTCGGTGTCGTTCGGCAGTGTCAACGCCTCGGATACCACCCGTTCCGGCTCGAATATCAAAGTGTCGGTCTCGCCCAGTGTTCCATCGGGGACCTTGTTGTCACTGGACTTTCTCCTGTCGGCCAACGGCGGCGTCACCGTTCCGACCAAATTGTACTTTCAGGTGGGGCCGCCGCCATCGAAGGATATCGCCACGCATGTCAACACCAAGGTCAAGTTCTCGCTGACCAACTACGGTATGTACGGGGGAAGTAATACCGCGATGTTCCCGTTCGGCGGCGTGGGATTCCAGGCGCTACCGGTGACTGCCGACTATTTGTATGAAGGGGGCCTGATGATCGGCACCGGTCTGTCTCGGGTATCGAGTTCGGTGCATAGTTTTATCGACAAACCGAATCAGGATTTCGCGGTCGTCCCCGGCGGCGACTTGGTTTATTCCGCGCCGGGGTCGGTGGCCGCTCAGGAGACCTATTGCAAATTCAACGATGCCACCGCCGCCGCGCCGCTGGGGATCGAAATTACGCAGGATTCGTACCTGCAAAATTCCCCGAATGATGACTTTGTCACCCTGCGGTATATCATGAAAAATACTACTGGCGCCACCATTAGCGGTCTGCGGATCGGTCTGTATCTCGACTGGGACTGCGTGTCATATTTGTACGATGCCGGCGGCTTTGAGACGGCCGATTCGGTCCTCTGGATCGCCTACGACAACGGGAGTTCACAATCGGGATTTCGCGGCATGAAACTGGTGCAGGGGCCGTTGACCACCGCCATGACCGGGAAAGCCGATGATATCACGCTTTTGCCGTATTTCAACGGCAACGGGTATCTGACCTACGAAAAGTGGCAGTCGCTCACCAACGGGTTTGTCACCTCCGATTCCCTGAAGTCACAACAAAACGATCTCTTTCAGGTCCTCGCCGCCGGGCCAATCACTCTGGCTCCCGGCGGCTCCGACACCGTTGCTTTTGCCGTCATGGGCGCCGACAATCTGGCCGGGCTGAAAGCGATCGCGAACAAAGCGACCCTCTATCGCCCCTGGTCATGCTGTCACGGAACGGTGGGAAATATCGACTGTGACTCCGCCGGGCTGGTGGATATCGCCGATCTCACCCGGCTGATCGACAACCTCTTCATTAGCTTCTATCCGCTGTGTTGTCCCGAGGCGGCGCAACTGGACGGCGAGGCGTCGGTCGATATCGGCGATCTGTCGAGATTGATCGATGTGCTGTTTCTGTCCCATCCGCCGCTACTTTCGTGCCCCTGAGACCACGGGACGCGGGGCCGTCAATACAACGACACCACCCTGACCTCATTTTCTTTCTCGATCCTGGTGGCCTCATCGCGAGTAACACAGAATGCGATCATCTGATCGGGGGGAATCCCGGACAAATCAAGATCTCCGCGAAAACGATACTCGTCTTCCTGCCGCCAGTCGGTTTTGATCCCTCGGGACTGGGTGCGCCAGGGTTCAACGCCTACTGGCGGACGCCCGGCATTTTCGTAATAGATCACCGGCTCGATGCCGATCTTCTCCGCCCAACTTCGCCGCAGACCGATCCCGTATGGTTCAAACGACATCTCGCCGAACCGTGCCCGCCACCGCATAAGCGGAAGGCAGTCCAGCGGCGACAGACCGGTGAATGATACCGCGCGAGTCCTGCCCGGCATGTGGCGGGGCGAGCCGATCAAGCGATGGGTTGTGAGAATGCGCAGAAGCGTATCGAAAGCTGTGCGTGGATATCGGCCGGCGGAGATGACCCCACGATAAAAATCAATTTTCCGCTCTCCGGGCCAGGAAGTGTTCGAGGCGCGCGTCCAATGAATGAGATAGTCTCGCCCGATCTTATGCAATTGGCGGGACACCTGTTCAGGTTTGATGTCGTACGCAATCGGCTCTTCCCGTCGTGCGTACGGAATCTGAAAATCACGAATGATCTCGCGGCCGGCCTGTTCGGCGTTCCTGATTGCCTGCGCCATGTTGCCGTCCGGCCGGATCGATAACGGCACGAGAATATCCGCTCTGCTTATAACGGCGCTATCACGCAATGTCTGCGCCCCAGCCTTATCGGTCCCTTTGGGAATCGCAACCGATTCGAACTCGGTTTGCCGATCGGTTAAAGCGAACTCTTCCCGAAGGCGCGCCGTTTTGCGATTGAATTCATCAATCGAAATTCCCGGAACGACCAGATGGAGCTTCGCGCCGCGCATGGATACGACCGCGGTGATCAGCTCCCAGGTCTGAAGTCCGACTGATGAAACGATTGTAGAATTCTTGCTGGTCAGAAAATCGACGGCCTGCGTCGTTTTCTGCACCCAGAGGTCGCGGGCGCAGGGTCGGCGTGGCTGACGGGATAGCAGAATGGCGGCGTGCGGCATGACTCCCCCGGCCCCTGTCGATAACTCACTATTTCTTCTTTCGCGCCGGGACCAGGAGCACGGGAATGTCGGTCATGTGGCGCACCGCAGTGGAAACCGATCCCAGAATCAGGTCGCCGAAAAACTTGTGGCCGTGGGTGGACATGGCGATCAGATCACACCCGACCCGCTGGGCACATTCGACAATCTGCGACGGCGGGTCGCCCCGGGCCAGCACCGCTTCGACCACGATGCCGTCCTTTTCGAGCGTGGCCCGA
Source organism: Candidatus Zixiibacteriota bacterium (assembly GCA_016213305.1). Taxonomy (GTDB): domain Bacteria; phylum Zixibacteria; class MSB-5A5; order GN15; family FEB-12; genus JACRAV01. The sequence continues at coordinate 13,225 of JACRAV010000416.1, forward strand.
ACCTGATCCAGATATTCGCGGTCTTTGCGGATTTCTTCCGAGTCTTCGAGATTGAACTGGTCCTGGTTGCGGGCCACGAATCCATCGGCAACGTGAATCAGCACGATTTTCGCCTTGGTGATCGCGATGAGCTTCCGGATATGAGCCAGAATCGCCTCATCGGTCGGCGAGTTTTCCAGGGCGATCAGGATATGCTGGTACATGGTCATCCCCTCCGTCTATTCAAACCATCCGACCACGGTTCTGAAAAGCAAATATGCGTTCAACAATACGATAACGGCGGTAATCAGCCAGGCCGCCAGTTTCAAAACCAATCCATTGACGAACCGTCCCATCTTGACGCGGTCCGAGGTGAACATCACCAGCGGCACAACCGCAAAACCCAATTGAAGGGACAAAATCACCTGGCTGAGAATGAGCAGTTCGCCGACGCCGCGTTGGCCGAAGAATCCGGCCACCAGCGCGGCCGGGACGATGGCGATCAGTCGGGTCAAAAGCCGGCGCACCCACGGGCGAAGACGAAGGTCAAGAAATCCCTCCATGACAATCTGCCCGGCCATCGTGCCCGTAAGCGTTGAGTTCTGGCCCGAGGCCAGCAGGGCGATACCGAAGGCGACACTGGCAAATGTCGCTCCCAACACCGGCGTCAGAAGCTGGTACGCGTCGCTTATATCAGCGATATTCTGATGCTCGGTGCCGTGGAAAGCGGCGGCGCTGACCACCAGAATTGCGACATTTATGAAAAATGCGAACAAAAGAGCGCCGGTGTAATCGACAGTCGCGTAGGTGATCGCCAGCTTCTTGCCCTCGTCGGTTAGGGG
>JACRAV010000424.1 GCA_016213305.1 Candidatus Zixiibacteriota bacterium
ATGTGCGAGAAACGACCGCAAGCAACTCTCCAACGAAAGAGACCCTGTTTGAAACCGACTCATGCCCCCAACACCGCGAACAACATGCCGTCGATCGACAGCCGGCAATTACTCGAAGAACTCGCTCCCTATCAACGCCCCGGCCGCTGGCGGAGCATCTGGCAATTGCTCAATTCGCTGATCCCCTATGTGGCGCTGTGGTACATTGCCTACCTTGCGCTTGCGTATTCATTCTGGCTTGCTCTGCCGATAATCGTTCTTATCGCCGGCTTTCTGGTGCGGATATTCATCATCTTTCACGACTGCGGCCACGGCTCGTTCTTCCGCTCGAAGAAGGCGAACAATTTCTGGGGTCGGGTCACCGGAATTGTGACCTTTACTCCCTACCACTACTGGAAATCCAGTCATGCCCGGCATCATGCCACTTCCGCCAATCTTGACCGGCGCGGCGAAGGGGATGTCTGGATGATGACCCTGCGCGAATACCTCCAGGCCCCCCGGATGGAGCGCCTCAAATACCGGCTCTACCGAAACCCGCTCGTATTGTTTCTTCTGGGTCCCCTCGCCCTTACTCTGATCAAGAACCGGATCGCCGGCAAAAAGGCGAATCGGGCCGAAAAGTACAGCGTCTACGGCACCAACTGTGCCGTCGCGCTGGTCGTGGCCGCCATGATGTTTTTGGTGGGCTGGAAAGCGTTTCTGATCATTCAGTTCTTAGCGGTGTTCCTTGCCTATATCGCCGGCGTCTGGCTGTTCTATGTCCAGCATCAGTACGAGGGTGTGTATTGGGAAAGAGACCCGCACTGGGACTTTGTCACCGCCTCGCTTGAGGGAGGATCATTCTACAAACTCCCCGCCATCATGCGATGGTTCTCCGGCAATATCGGGTATCATCATTTGCATCATTTGAATTCCCGCATTCCAAATTACAATCTCCCCCACTGCCAGGGGAAAATCCCCGCCTTGCAACAAACCAGGTCGATCGGCCTGCTTGCGAGTCTGAAGTCCTTGAATTACCGGCTATGGGATGAAGAAACCGGACGACTGATCAGTTTCCGCGAACTCCGCCGATTGTACAGTGAGCGCCCTTCGACCGACATCAACTCCGCCATGACCAGCGGCTGAGCGCCGCTTTTCTATCGCGACCGAACTGAATCGGGCCGATCACGTCCCTGATCTGTTATCTTCCGAGTCCGAAGCCGTGCGGCTACTGATGGGGAATCCACCAACCTTCCCCTCCACTTCAAGCTTTTGCTATTGCAATCCGATGCCCTCATAGAGAAGATTAGGCAGTAGCACCGTTTCTTTGGATGTTCGTAACTATAATCAATTCAATCGGTTACCAAATTCTCCCGGAAACGTGAAACTTTTTTGCCTAAACGCCGTTTAATTACTTGACAGCGTTCAGATACTTGCCGATATTGCAACTGTACGCTGGAAAGATAAAACGAGAGTATTGAGAAATATGGGTACAGCTGAACGAAGACAACGCGAACGCGGCGAAATGCAGGAAGCCATCGTCGATGCCGCCGTGGGGTTATTTCTGACCGAAGGGTACGAGCAGACCTCAATTCGTCGTATCGCCGAAAAAATTGAATACACGCCGGGCGCCATTTATTCCTATTTCAAAGACAAAGACGCCATCCTCTATGAGATTCACGTGCGTGGTTTTCTCCGATTGTTCGAGTATCTCAATCGGGCGACCGGTGAGACGAATCCGCTGGAAAGACTATACCAGATTGGACAGCTGTATATCAAGTTCGCTGTGGAGAATCCGCAGTACTACGATCTCATGTTTATCGGCAGGAGTATCCCCAGATCATTTGCCGATCACCTTGTTAAGGACGCCATGGAGTGGGAATCGGGCGCGCATGCGTACGGCCTGCTACGCCAGGTAATCGAGGAATGCATCGAAAAAAAATTGCTACCCCACGGCGATATCGATGCGGCGTCGTACGCCTTCTGGTCCATGGTTCACGGTATGATCGCATTGGTACTGCGCAAAAGATGTATGATTTGCCCGGATATAAAGCACGAAGATCTGCTTCGTGACTCGTACGAATTCATCTGGTCAACAATGAGAGCAAAGAAATAGCGGTACTTTTTTTTAACCATACATTGAACGGTGTTTAAGAATTATGCAACGTTTAGCACGAAATCAACGTACAGGTTCCCCGACAGATAAGGAGGATAATTATATTCGAATTACGTTTGTTGTCATATCGGCTCTCGCCCTGCTGGCGGGACTTTCAAATCTGGTGGGCTGTGGCTCCAGCTCGAACGCGGCCGACCGTAAGGAATCGGGCAACTCAGCGCCTGTGCTCGTCCGTCTCGCGAATGTCGAGCACACCAATGCCGACCTACCGGTGCGGGCGGTTGGCCGGCTCGAAGCCAAGGAAGAATTGCGGCTTTCGTTCAAGCTCGGTGGAATCATTGACCGGGTGCTGGTCGATGAGGGCCAGCGAGTCGCGAAAGACCAACTCCTCGCGACGCTCCGCTCAACCGAAGTGGATGCCGAGCTTGCGCTGGCGCAAAATGGGTTCGACAAAGCCGATCGCGACCTGCGAAGGATGAAATACCTCTTTGAGGATTCCGCCGTCGCGCTCGAACAACTGCAAAACGCCTCCACTGCATGGGAGGTCGCCAAAGCCGGTCTGGATGCGGCCATTTTCAATCATCAGCACTCCAGAATTTATGCTCCATCCGAGGGACGGATACTCAAGCGGCTGGCAGATGACCATGAGCAGGTGGCCCCGGGATCGCCCGTTTTCATCGTGGCCGGCTTCGAAAAAGGATGGGTGGTGCGCGCCGGTCTGGCCGACCGCGACCTGATGCGGGTGACAACCGGCGATTCGGCACTCATTGAATTCGACGCTCTCCCCGGAAAGATCATGACCGGTATCGTCTCCGAAATCGGCGCCTCGCCGAATCCGGTGAATGGCACTTATGAAGTCGAGCTCCGGGTTAGCTCGTCAACGGACCGGTTGGTGAGCGGACTCATCGGAAAGATCGCCATCAAACCGACTCTGGAAGAACCGATGTCACTCGTGCCGATCGAGGCCCTGGTCGAAGCCAACGGGACCAGCGGCTACCTGTTCGCCCCGGGATCGGACAAAAACACCGCGCGGAAAGTGCCGGTAACAATCTCATACGTTCACGACGGCAAAGCCGGCCTGGTCGGCGACCTGTCGGGTATCGACGCCGTCATTACCGCCGGCGCAACCAAACTGACCGACGGCGCCCCTGTCACCATCGTGAGGTAGCGCGTTAGCGGATACAACATTCGGCCGGGAGGTCCCATATGAAACTTGCAGAGTTCTCCGTAAAGAATCCCCAGTTCACGATCGTCGTGTTCGTCATGTTGATTGGCTTGGGACTATCTTCATTGATGGGTATCCCGCGTTCCGAGGACCCGATCTTTCCCATCCCGACCTTTGCGATCGTGGCGGTCTTTCCGGGCGGCAATCCCAACGACGTCGAACAGCTGATCGTTGATCCGCTCGAAAAGTCACTCAAGGAGCTGGAGGACATCAAGAGGATCATCTCGACCTCGGAAGATCAGTTCGGGGTTGTAAGCATCGAATTTATCGCCAGTGCTGACGCCGAGCAGAAACACGACGCCGTGCTCCGGCAGGTCAACGCCGTCCGGAGTAAACTGCCGAAGGAATTGCTGAGTCTCGAGGTCATCAAGTTCAGCACCACCAACGTCAATATCGTTCAGTGCGCGCTCGTGTCCGAAACTGCGGACTACAAGACTCTCGAAGAGCAGGCCAGGGCACTCAAGGACCGGATCGACGCCGTTCCCGGAGTCAAGGACTCGAAGACGCTTGGGTATCCCGAAACGCAGGTCCGGGTGTCGCTTGATCTGGCACGGATTGCGGCTCTTCGCATACCTCTCAATCAGATCATCGGGGCCATTCAGAGCGACAACACCAATATCCCCGGCGGATCGGTGGATGCGGGCAGTCGCCGCTTCAATCTCGAAACGACCGGCAGGTACCAGTCGCTCGAGCAGATCGGAGCGACGGTGATCGGATCGGCCGACGGCTCGGTGGTACGAGTCCGTGATGTCGCCGAAATCGCCTGGGGTCATGAGGACAAAACCGATTTCGCCCGGTTCAACGGTCATCGGGCCGTTTTCGTAACCGCGACCCTGCAAGAAGGGAAGAACATATTTGAAGTTAGAGAGGGCATTTATGCGGAAATGCATGACTTCGCGAAAGGTCTTCCCGCCGGAATTACCCTGGCTGAGGGGTTCGATCAGTCGCGCAATGTCGCCAACCGCCTCAATCACCTGTTCGTGGATTTCCTGATCGCGATCGCGC
>JACRAV010000414.1 GCA_016213305.1 Candidatus Zixiibacteriota bacterium
CGAAAAGAAACGCTGGATAAACGTGTTTGGTCATCCCTCCGGCGATCCATTTCTGATAGCATTCAAAGTGAAGGTCACCAATAACACGCAGCATATCATTTCCTTTAAGGACATGAGGGTCTTTTTGACGGGTGAGGGAATTGAAGAGCCGAAGGCGCCCACTGACGACTACGCGATGTACGCGCAGTGGATTTTGGAACAGGAGCAGGACTTTGAATCGCATCGAAAGAAAGGGATACTCCTGGACTTGCCATACCCTGTCGGTGTGGCCACCGCCGTCTTTCTACGACGATTCCCGGATTGGAAAATAGCCAACATCGTCTATAAGGAAGCGCTTCCCAGATTCAGCGCTTCGGGTATGCTCCTGTTTCCGGTCACCAGCGGTTTCTCGGAAATCAGGGTCATGTTTCTTGAGGTCCCGACAAAGACCGACGCCGCCGGCAATGTGACCGAGAAGTCGGCGTTTGAGTTCCCGTTCAAGATGATCAAGCGCCCGTCCTGGTTCGACGAAAAGGAAACCAAGCGATGGGTCTACGGCACTCCGCCTGAGAACTGATCTGCCGGGAAAATGATCGTTATAGAGGGAAGGAGAGGCATGTTAAAGCGCACATTCGGCGGACAACTGGGAATCCTGTGGTTGTCTGCAATTCTGATTTTGATGGGAGCCGCCGCGCTGTCTGCATATGAGGCGCCAACCTCTTTTGGCGTGTATGCGGTCGAGGGCGACAGGCTCGTTCCAATACCCAAGCAGGTAGCTTCCGCGTATGTGAAGCCGTGGCTGAGCGAACCGGCCAGAATCAGTGCAAACACGCCGGAAGCAGGACTGACTAAAATCGGCGCAGACAGTCTTACGCTGGTCGTCTATCTCCCCGCACGAGCGGGGAAGCTCTGCGTATCAAAGGCCCTGTGGGGAATCAAGGACAGCAGTCTGCTTCTCTTCCCTCTCGCTGGCGGCGTCTCGGAAGCGTCGAAGCCCGGGCAGGGGGGCGAGATCGTGGAAATCCGGATTCCCGGTTCGGCCTCAGGATGCCCATGTGTCTTGTATATGTTGTCGAGCGGAGCAGATCTTGTCGAGCTGTCGTTTTGGTACTTTGCGTCATCCCAGGCCAAGGTGACCCAGGACATCCAATGGACTCCGTTCTATTGCATAACTCCGACCGGAGACGCTCCATCGAGACTGCTGATCGGTTCCAAGAACGGTACCTATTCGATCGTGGACGGCCATTGGGTTTGGCTGCCGTTATCCGACGGTGCGCACCTGATCAGCGACAACATTCGATTCATTCTCGCCGACCCTCTCGGTGGCGACAGCATGCTGTGCGCTATCGGCGACAAGGGCCTATACATTGCGCTCGAACGGTATCGCTGGAAGTCGGTCCCTCTTATGGGAACACCGGGGGCGGTTTGCCTGGATCAACATGTAAGTCGCCGTTGCGTATTGATGTCACTCATAAAGGGTAATGCATCCGATGGATATACGTGCGATATAGCCCGCACTCTTGACGCCGGTCGCATGTGGGATTGGGACTGGAAGGATATGGGGAGCGACCTCGTGTTTTCAATGGCCGCGGGCGCGCAGACATTGATGCTTGGATCGACCGCCGGCCTTCATCTTTCCTATCTCAATGAGAAGGGGAAGGAAAAATTCCGAAAGATCAGCAAGAAGGATCTCCGCCTCTACCAAAAATGGCGATTCAAAGTCAACCTGCGTCAGGGCTTCAAGATCAACGTCCCATCCTATTTTGCCCAGCAGGTGTTTTGTATCGGGGAAGGAGATCGTTCACTATTGGCTGAATTCAAGAGGGATAACGGAAACAGCGTCGTCATGTATTCTGACGACGCCGGAACGACGTGGGATACTCTGCCGTCGCCCGCACCTTTTGAACTGCTTTCCGCTTCTCCGGCGGACGGTAAATTCATCGCCGTTGGCTGTAACGGCGGGATCAGCAATTGCAAGGTGTATCGCTTCGCAGGGCCAAGAGATTCCTGGGAAGCGATCCCGTATCGTGAAAATCTGGGATGCCTGCAATTTGCGTGCAACCCGGTAAAGACCAATCATTTCTTTGCGTTGGTCACGGACAAGAGTATTGTGGAGACTCCTGACGGCGGTCAAACCTGGAATGATTTCCTCAGGCCTCCCTTTGGCGCCGCAACTGTAAAGTAGGAGGCGCCCGAAAGAAACAAATGCTCAGGAGTCTGATTCCCTGTATTCTTGAGGGCCGGTAGACACCGCGACTGCTATCGGCCCTCAAGACAAGATCCCTGCCTCGGCGTCATGCGTCCTCGCTTGACACCAATTTACTCATCCGGAAATGTGTCAGGCGAGGACGCCTGACACCACGTGGTCTCAATTTCTCTCTTGCCATTTCCAGAGCGGTCGATTTTCTTGGGACGTGTTGATCAAACCTGAACGGGAGTGAGCATGTCATCGACCGCGCCGACAACAGCATCCCAGCAAGCCAATCAGAAAGAACCAATGTTCGCCCAGTTACTGTCGTTGCCGCGATCGTTCTGGATGGTAAACATCATGGAGATGTTCGAACGGCTGGCCTACTACGGCGTGCGTGTGGTCATCCCAATCTATATAGCCCAGGCCGATGAAATCGGCGGACTTCATTTCACCGCCGTTGACAAGGGACAGATCTTTTTCATCTGGGCGATCGTTCAGACGCTCGTGCCGATGTTCTCCGGCGGGTTCGCCGACCGGTATGGATACAAGAAAACGATCGGTATATCGATCGCACTCAAAATGCTCGGGTATATTCTCATGGCCACCCAGCGGGCCTTCTACCCCTTCCTCCTTGGGTGCTGTGTCCTGGCGCTGGGCACGGCCATCTTCAAACCGGGGGTGCAGGGGACCATGTCCCAGTCGCTGTCGACCAGGAACTCCGGGGTCGGTTGGGGGATGTTCTACATGCTCGTCAATGTGGGCGGGTTCCTCGGCCCGCCGCTCGCGCATTTTCTCTATGGCGTATCGTGGCCGATGGTGTTCTACGGGTGCGCGGGGATCGTGTCGCTCAATTTCCTGATGCTCTTGACCTACCCCGAAGTGCATCCGGGGGGCGAGTAGAAGGGCGGACCGTGGCATGTCTTTATGATCACGTTCCGCAATTTCGCCAATCTCCGGCTCGTGATCTTTATTTTCATCATGTCCGGATTCTGGCTCATGTTCATGCAACTCTTCGACATGCTTCCCAATTTCATCGTTGACTGGGTCAATTCGACCTCGCTGGTGGAGACACTGCATATCCCGCAATGGATGCTCCAGGCCAATTCTCAGCGCGGCCCGCAACTGGCGCAGGAGTGGATGATCAATTTCAATTCCGGCCTGATTATTCTTCTGGTCGTGCCGCTTTCATGGATGGTATCGCGCACCCGGCGGGTCGTTTCAATCACGGCGGGAATCGTCGTGTCCTCGGTCGGCCTGCTTATCGCGGGGTTTCAGATGTCGGGCTGGATGTGCATGGGCGGGATTTTGTTCTTCTCGGTCGGCGAAATGCTGGCCTCCCCAAAAATGAGCGAATACCTCGGCGTCATCGCCCCCGAGGGGCAAAAGGCGCTCTACATGGGGTATTCAAATGTTCCGATGGCGATCGGCTGGTCGTACGGCTCACTCCTGGCCGGCGACGTGTATGACAGGATGGGCGACAAGGCCAACCTCGCGCTTGATTATCTCTCGAAGAATTTCAATCTGACGGATATCCAGCGCACCGATGCTTTTGCCAAATTGATGGATCTTACGCAGAAAAACGCCACCGAGGCCACCGATCTTCTCTGGAATACCTATCACCCGTACAAACTCTGGTACCAGTTCATGGGCATAGGCATTGCCGCGGCCATCGGGATGTTCCTGTATTCGATGTGGGTGAAGAAGTTCGAAGCGTCGGATATTTAGGCGGATCCGCGGGTAGTCGCCGACGGACACAATTTCTTGATCGGGCAGTTCGGACAATCGGGTCGTCTCGCCACGCAAATCGCCCGACCGTGAAAGATCATCAGATGCGCCCAGTCGATCCAGTCCTGCGGCGGTACGAGCGTAATCAGCTCCCGTTCAATCTTCGCCGGATCGTTTTTTGCCGTCAATCCCAGGAGCCGGGCGATCCGTCCGACATGCGTATCCACCACGATTCCTTCGGCCAGACCGTAACCGACACCCAAAATCACCGAGCCGGTCTTGCGCCC
>JACRAV010000001.1 GCA_016213305.1 Candidatus Zixiibacteriota bacterium
AAGTCGCTCCACTTGAGTTGGTCGAACACCTTCCGTTTCAAAATCTCGTTACAATCGCCTTGTTCAAAGTCTGCTCGATCAAAGCAGGGGTAGCTCCTGGCGTGTTTCTTGAGTGCCTGTATCTTGCCGCCGTGTAGGTCAATAAAAAGGTAGTGCGAGAATGGATGTTCTAGACCTAACGCATTAAGTGGGCTTCCTAGCACTGGTTTGCCAGTGTACTTTTCAAGATGAAGACCGGCCCCGGAAAACGCATCAACGTACCAATACTCGAACGGTTGCCTTTGCTTCGCCATTATCGTTGTATACGCCGATGCATAGTCTCTCACGATTTGCAACTTGACTTCAGACCAATATCCAATTTCATCTGGTCGATACTTTGAATCGCCGTGCCCTTTTTCGCCCTCTCCGCTCATGATTGACCCAGCTCCTATATCTGTCTGTTCCATACATTCAATATAGCAAAAGGCCTATCATACAATATCACTTATTCCTTTCGACGGCCCCAACAAAAAAGCAGTCCGCGATGCGGGCTTTTGGATAAGACTGGACCCCGACCTTCGTCGGGGTGACATTTTCGGCCCGGTTTTCTACTACCCTTGGGATCATACGGCCACCTTTTTGCAATCGACCCGTACAGTGTCATACCGGCGAAGGCCGGTATCCAGTCCGATTCTTCTTTAAACCATCTTTGGGAAAAAGACCACCGAATTGTCAGGACAGGATTAAGACTGGACCCCGACCTGCGTCGGGGTGACACCACTCAAGGCGTGCTCACAAAGTGATGAAATCCGCCGGAATGTCATACCGGCGAAGGCCGGTATCCAGTCCGATTCTTCGCTGTGCCGTTTGTGGGAGAAAGACCACCGAATTGTCAGGGCAAGATCAAGACTGGACCCCGACCTGCGTCGGGGTGACACCGCTCAAGGCGTACTCGCGATATGTGGAAGTCCGCCGGAATGTCATACCGGCGAAGGCCGGTATCCAGTCCGATCTTTCCGGCTCTTTGATTCAGGGGATGATTGAGTCATACAGATCAAGCCACTCAGGGTTCTTTTCTTCAATTAGACGGAGTTTCCATCGGCGTTTCCATTCCTTGATCTGTCTCTCCCGCTGAATTGCGGCGACTGCGTTTTCAGTGGCATCGAAATAAACCAACATTTTACACCCGTATTTCCTGGTAAACCCGTCGATAAGTCCATTCTTATGCTCCCAGACCCTGCGCACCAGATTATCTGTTACACCGACATACAGTGTCCCGTTCCTGCTACTCGCCATGATATAGACGTAATACATAAGAATAAGACTGGACCCCGACCTTCGTCGGGGTGACAATTTACATCCTTGCCAGACATAACGGAACAGACTGACATCTGCTGTCAGCAAATGTGCTGACTGAAAAGACAAAAAGAAAGGCAGACCCTTCGGCCTGCCTTCACGAAAATGTCGGCAATTTCACCGCCCCTGCAACTGGCTCTCCAGCGGGATCGACTCGGCGGCGATGCCCTTCATCGGTTCGCCCAGGCCGTGCGAATACTCGGCGATAATCGCAAAATCCTTGTAGTGGGTAGTCGCGGAAACAATCGCCTTGGCCCGTTTCTCGGGATCTGATGACTTAAATATCCCCGACCCCACAAACACCGCCTCGGCCCCCAGATGCATGCACAGGGCCGCATCGGCCGGAGTGGCCACGCCGCCCGCCGCAAAGTTTGGGACCGGGAGTTTGCCCAGTTTGGCGACCACTTTCACCAAGTCAATCGACACCCGCCATTCTTTGGCCGCGCCGTAGAGTTCCTCGTTGGACATCACGGTCAGCGATTTCATCACCCCGCCGATTGCGCGCAGATGTTTCACCGCCTGCGAAATGTCGCCGGTGCCGGCCTCGCCTTTGGTGCGGATCATCGCCGCGCCCTCGGAGATGCGGCGCAATGCTTCACCCAGATCACGGCATCCGCAGACAAATGGCACCCTGAACGGCCACTTGTCGATATGGTACATGTTGTCGGCGGGGGTGAGTACTTCGGATTCGTCGATAAAATCGATTTCCATCGTTTCGAGCACGCGGGCTTCGACAAAATGCCCGATCCGGCATTTGGCCATGACCGGAATGGTGACCGCGCGTTTGATCTTCTCGATCACGTCAAGATCGGCCATGCGGGCGACGCCGCCTTCGGCGCGAATATCGGCCGGCACCCGTTCGAGAGCCATCACCGAAGCCGCCCCCGCTTGCTCGGCGATTTTGGCCTGCTCGGCGGTGGTGACATCCATGATGACTCCGCCCTTGAGCATCTCGGCCAGGCCGACTTTGACTTTGTACTGTTTATCTTCGGCGTTCCACATATCAATCTCTCCGGCTAATTGCTTCCATTTCTTATAACGAATAATCTGGCGGCGAGTTTGCACCGCCTTCGGGAAACCAGACTCTTCGTAGTCCAATATACAAGGTAAGCGGCGAGAAAACAATGCATGGTGCGGCCGGCAGGTCTCATTCGTCCCGAGTCAAGCTCAGGACGAAAAGGACCTGCCGGAACAGAGGCGGCCGCTAAGTGTGTTGCGTCAGGTCCTTTCCGGCGCCAGCCGGATGAGACCTGACGCCTGCGCGAGAAGAATCTTCGGTCAAAAAAAAGGCAGGACCCACCGGGGTCCTGCCTCATTTTGCTCAGGTCCTGGCTTACGCTTTGACCTTTTTGTACTTGCCAAACGAGTGCTTGGCCAGCGCCTTCTTGAAATGCGCTTCCTGATCGATCCAGAAGTCGTGCATGGTGCAGGTGCCGACCTGCTTGCAGGAGCAACGGTCGCCCTCGGTGCACAGGTTGATATGGATCGGGCCTTCAATCGCCTCGATCACGTCGAGAAACGAGATGTCCTTGGAATTGCGGGAGAGGCGATAGCCGCCGGTGACGCCCTGAAACGACACCAGCACCCCCGACCGGGTCAGGTCCTTGAGAATCTTGGCCAGAAACTCGCGGGGAATCTGCTCGGCTTCGGCGATCGCGTTGATCGAGGCCAGTTTCCCTTTGGGCAGGTTGGTCAGGTGTCTCACGGCGCGCAGTGCGTAATCAGCTTTGCGTGACAATTGCATGATTGGTTCCTTTGTGTCCTACGGTTGGTTCCTAATTTCTCTTTTTTTCATCCTTCTCAACGCGGCGCACCATAGTGGAAATGTTCCCCCGTGCTTCCACGTTGTCCTTTATAATACGAACCGCGAGCAAAATAGTCCATAAATTTCTTGTCTTTTCCCCGTTTTTTTGTACCTTGCTCGGGCGAGAGGCTATCGGGGACGTTGTTGGCCCTTCTTTGCAATATATAACATGTTGTCCGACAACTAATTGCATTGCGGGGTGGCAATATTCCTGATGAACTTCCGAAACCTTTTGGCCGATAGATTGTTTGGGTTTAGTAACGAAAAACAGTTGTGGATAGTACGCCCGGGCGAACCGAGCCGGGCAGGAGAACAGACGATGACACAGGATACCAAGACACCAGCGGAGCAGATCGTGCACGTGACCCCCTCGGCGGTCGCCGAACTGAAACGGCTGATTGAAGCCGAAAACGAGCCGGGATTGTTTGTCCGGGTGGGCATTACATCGGGCGGCTGTTCCGGCATGTCATACAACATGGCATTCGATAACAATCCTTCCGATCTGGACCGGGAGTTTGATTTCGACGGACTGAAAGTGCGGGTGGACCTTAAGGCGTTGATGTACTTGACGGGCACGACGGTTGATTACAAATCCGGACTTCTGGGCGGCGGTTTCCAGTTTTCCAATCCCAACGCCAAGCGCTCGTGCGGCTGTGGCTCCAGTTTCACCTGCTGAGCTTGACCCGGTTGTCTGTGATACATTCGAATGAGTTAAGCGGGGACCGCCCTGCCTCTTCCCCATTTTCCCTTATTGATCCCCGGGACTTTCTGGCCGGGGGAATGTTCCGGCAGGATGATTTTCTGGCCAATGTCGCCGGGCACGATTGGAGCCAATACCGTGGTCAGCGGGTACTGGTGCGCGGGTGCGGTGATGTTCCTATTCCGCCCTGGGCGTATATGGCAATCGCGACCCGGCTGGTGGGGATTGCCCGATCCGTCCGATACGGCAATGAACACGACAATGTGGTGATCTATCGCCCGGAAAAACCTTGAATTAGCGATCATTATGATGTACGTTGGAGTCTATGTATGACGACCGCAGAAACCAAAGAGATGTCCGATATGCCGAAGATTCGTTTTATGCCGATGGATGTCGAGGTCGAGGTTGAGGAAGGCACGGCCATCCTCGACGCCGCACTTGACAACAATATCAGAATCGATCACAACTGCGGCGGCAATTGCGCCTGCTCGACCTGCCATGTGATTATTGAGAAGGGGTTCGACGAGCTGGCCGAGCGGTCGGAGGATGAAATCGACATGCTCGATGAAGCCGAAGGGTTGACCGAGACCTCGCGTCTGGCCTGCCAGGCCAAGATCACGCAGGACCTGATTGTCAGGATTCCGGACAAGGAATCGACCTGGGACGACGACACGTTCTGAGCCGATTCACATCGACTGATCCGCCCCGCCCGTGCGGGGCTTTTTCGTTTTGCCTCCCTGCAAGCCGCCCCCCGATCTGCCGATATATATGCTGATAAGATATGTACGTCGGCCAAGGAATACATACGCCCAAAAGCGCAACCGGTTATTCGTTTATCGAACTGCTGGCGGTGATCATTATTACCGGCATTGTGGCGACGGTGGCCATGCGCAGCATGACCGGAACCAACACCACCGCCAAAACCGAGGAGACCAAACTGAAACTGGAGCGGATAGCGTATGGCATCGCCGGTGATCCCAATCTGCTGTCGAGCGGCGTACGCACCAGCTATGGGTATATTGGCGATATCGGCGGTCTTCCGCCCAATCTCGACGCGCTGGCGTCAAATCCGGGCGGCTACACCACATGGAAAGGGCCATACGTTCAGGACCCGTTAACCCCGGACGGGACCAATACTCGCTACAAATTTGACGGCTGGGGCAAACCATTTTCGTATTCGGGCGGCGCCACGATTGCGGCGACCGGCGGCGGCGGCAGTATCACGAGATCGATCGCCTCATCCGTGAATGATCTTCTTCGCAATCAGGTGGTGGTCACCGTGACTGATTTTGCCGGTCTTACGCCGGGGACCGCCTACAAGGATTCGGTCCGTGCCCTGCTGGATGTGCCAAACGGGACGGGGAGTGTGGTCACAAAACTTCGGTTTCCTTCGCGTGACGGTTATCTGACCTTTGATTCGATCCCGATCGGCCGGCATTTGCTGAGAGTCATTTATCTCCCGACCAACGACACCCTTCGCCGCCAGGTGAATGTCGATCCGGGAACCATCACGCCGGTGCAGGTCCAGCTGTTCAGAAAAGTGTGGTGACATGACATCCGCACCGCGACAGAAGGGTTTCTCTCTGATCGAATTGCTGATCATGGTGGTTGTCCTTGGTATCATGGCGGCGATTGCCCTGCAATCGATGTCTTCGGCGGTGGAGGATTCCCGCCGGATACAAACCGAGCGGAAGATGGAGAGTCTGTCGCGCGCGATTGTCGGCAATCCGGGGATCATGCAGGACGGTATCCGCTCCGATTTCGGATATGTCGGCGATGTCGGCACCTTCCCCCCCAATCTGGGTGCGCTCTATACAAATCCGGGCATTCCAACGTGGCATGGACCGTATGCGCACCTCGACCACACCGAGGACACAATCTCGTTCCGCAATGATGCCTGGGGACATCCCTTTACTCTTAGCGGCGTGACTTTGACCGCCACCGGCCATGGCACGACGATGACGAAGAAGATGGCCGATGCGGCCGGCGACTACCTGTTCAATCTGGTCCCCGGCAGTATCCGGGATCGAAATGATTCAACGCCGGGAACACTCTGGATGGACTCGGTGAGAATTCTGGTGGACATCCCGAGCGGCGCAAGCGGACTGGTGACTCGTTCGTACAAGCCGAGCTCGTCCGGCGCCTTTGCGCTTGACTCTGTGCCGGCCGGAAAGCGGTTCTTCAGGTTTATCTATCTGCCGGCGAGCGACACGATTCGGCGCTATTACACCGTCCTTCCCCGCCACAAAGGGGACCCGCCGCTGGCGGTCAAGTTTGCGTCGGCGTACTTCTCAGGCGGCGGTGGCGCAGGTGGTTGTAGCGGTAATGATTCGGTAGTCCTTCGTCCCAACGGCGCCGGGTCGATTTCAGCAATCTCCGGTCGCACCGGTTGCGCGGCCAACTGGCAATGCGTGAGTGAAATCACCGCCGACAACGCTGTTTCGCAAGTGTACGAAAACAACAATGGCTGGGTGCTCGATCAATATGCGCTGACCGATCCGCCCGCCTCAACCTGCGCGATCGTGTCCGTCACCGTTCATTGTCGGGCGATGCGCGATCAGACGCAGGGGGACATCCGCCCGGCAGTGCATACGCTCGGATTCGACTATTATGGCACATCAACGCCCCTGACGACCTCATGGGCGAACTATTCCTATACCTGGACCACCAACCCAAACACCGGCGGGGCGTGGACCTGGGGAGAAATCACCGCCCTGCAGGCGGGTGCGCAGATCCGGGGGCAGGCGACGCCATTCGCGGCCCGGCTGACGCAGGTGTATGTCGTGGTGAAATTCTGAGAGCATGGTATGAAACCGTTTTGCATCCACCGTGCCTCAGGATTCACTCTGATCGAGATGATCGTCGTGATGGTTATATCGGGAATCCTGATCACCGTTGCCCTGAAGTCGGTGTCGAGCATTAAGACCAGCGCCAAAATAGAAGAGACCCGGCAGGAAATGGAAGCGCTCGGCCTTGCAATAGCCGGCAACCCTTCGGTGACCAATAACGGCGCTCGTGCGGACTTTGGATATGTGGGGGACATTGGCGCACTCCCACCGAATCTTGATGCGCTCTATCAGAATCCCGGCGGGTACGCCACCTGGAAAGGACCGTATGTCGCCAACCACTTCGCTCAATTGACCGATGACTACAAGCGCGACGCCTGGGGACATTTCTATACATACTCGGGAGGTCTGACGATTACTTCAAACGGCGGTGGAACCATGATCCGCCAGATCGCTCCGACCACGTCCGACCTTTTGTTCAACTCGATCACCGGCACAATATGCGATATCGACGGCACTCCTCCGGGTCCGTCTTACAAGGATTCGCTTTCTGTGGTTCTCACCTACCCAAATGGCTCTGGCGGGATGCGCACCAGAATCGTGCCGGTCGATGCCGCCGGCTATTTTGCCGTAGATTCAATTCCGATCGGCAATCAGGACTTAAAAGTTGTGTACCGGCCGCAAAGCGACACGATCCC
The DNA here is from genome assembly GCA_016213305.1 of Candidatus Zixiibacteriota bacterium. Classification (GTDB taxonomy): domain Bacteria; phylum Zixibacteria; class MSB-5A5; order GN15; family FEB-12; genus JACRAV01. Next base: position 7,324 of record JACRAV010000001.1, read on the forward strand.
GCGTCTGGTATCGGTCACCCCGCATTCATCGCTGACCGTCGCCTGCCGTTTTGATCATGACCTCTGGTTTAATTCCGTCACTTCAAGCGGCTCGCTTGCCTTTGTCAGCGGGTCCGACACCATTTCCGGCCCGCACTGCGAGAACCTGAGCTTCTGGATTACCAACACCGGCGGATCGACCGCAAGCATATCATCCGTTACGGTCAGCTGGTCGGGTGTCACGGCGTACTACGGGACCATTGTCTGGGGATCGACAACCATATTCAGTCTAGGCGGGTCGCCACGGGGTGTGTCGGGGGCTACCTATACACTTTCTCCGAGCCAGACCCTTGCGGCCGGGGCCTCGGTCAGGATCAGCGTCAACGATTTTCGCAAATCGAACAATGCGGGCGGCGGAAATATGGTCGGCGTGGGAAGCGTCCCGATCACGGTCCGGTTCTCGAACGGATCGACCATGACATTCACCACCGACCCGGGTTGCTGAGGTTGAGGACGATGGGGAACAATCGCGGCTGGACACTGATCGAACTGGTGATTGTGATCATCATTCTCGGTATTATCGCCGGGGTGGCGATTCGCAATATGGGCGGGGCCATCTCATCCGCGCAGGTGGAACACACCAAAACGGAGCTGGACAATCTGGCGGCGGCCATTGTCGGTAATCCGGCCAGTTATTCGCTCGGATCACGGGCTGATTTCGGGTATGTCGGCGACATCGGCGCGCTTCCGCCGAACCTTTCTGCTCTCGTCGCGAATCCCGGCGGGTATTCCACCTGGAACGGGCCGTATCTTGAACAGGGAGTAACGGGAGCCGACTATCGTAAAGACGCGTGGGGCGCCGATTATCAATTGAGCGGGGCGACTCTGCGGTCGGTTGGTTCGGGCGCGAATATTGACAAGCAGTTTGCCAATTCCATTGCCGAGCTGACGTCCGACACGCTCATCGGCACCATCTGCGATGCCAATCTGACCCGACCGGGTACGGGGTACAAAGACTCGATCAAGATTCTGCTCGCCTATCCCGACGGGAGCGGCTCCACCGCCACCGTCACGACGTTTCCCGACAAGCTGGGGCGGTTTACGATTCCGAATATCCCGATCGGCAACCGGCAACTTCGCGTGATCTACCTCCCGGCGACCGACACGCTGACGATTCCGGTCACGGTCTGCCCGGGGAAAATATCGAAGCTCGACGTCATCTTCCCCGCTGATCTATTCTGACGCCCCTTCTTTGACCGTCAGCACAATCCCGCGCTTCTTGAGTAGCGGGAGAAACAGCGACGGGTTGACCGCCACTTCCTGCGGTTTGACGCCGCGATCCTTGATCTGTCCCGCGGCCGCCATCCAGGCGATAATCGCGGCCGGAAAGGCGGTGGTTCGCATCATGGCGGTCAGGCCGGTCCGGGTGTCCTGACGGTCAACGATTTCGTACACAATCGCGGCGGGCTTGCTTCCCTTAACGCCGGTGACGGTCACGCGGACGAGGACCATGTCCAGGTCGCCGAAGCTCAGATTCTGATCCAGCACCGCTTTGAACACCTCGCGCGGCTCCACCTCGACCGTGCCCACTTTCACCGGTTTGCGCGACCCCAGCCCGATATCCAGCATGGTTCGGAAAAGCTGGCAATGCCCCGGGTAGCGGATCGTTTTGTAATCAAGAAAGTCGATCTTCCCGGCATAGCTCGAAGCGGCGACCGGCAGAGTCCAACCGTATTTTCCCATTCGATCCTCTCTGAGGAAAAAATCAGCGACGCCTAATGATATCAAACCGAAAGAAAAGGCGCAAAGACATGCAACAAATAGGCCAATTTTCCGTTACAAAATTTAACAACGACAAAAATTATCTTCGAT
>JACRAV010000420.1 GCA_016213305.1 Candidatus Zixiibacteriota bacterium
AAAGGGAAGACCACACCCCGCCGCCGGCTGACTTTCCCCCATAGGGATGGTCTCTGTCCCGATATAGCGTGTGAGGTAACCTGCCTCAAGTCTGTCGAAGACACGCTCGCCCATGCGGCGGGAATCATCAACTCGAATGGCGTCATCATTCATTGTAGCGGACAGTGCGCCGCGCTGGTGAATGGTGACCCGCAGTCGGTAGCCGGCCTGCGATTGGAGGACATTCTCGACCCGGTGCCGGAAGAGGAGTTCCCTTGCTTGGTGGTGGGAGAGTATCGGCCCAAAGCTTGCGCCACCCTGCTTTGGAAAACTCGAGCCCCAAAGATTCAGCGGTGGCTGAAACTGACGCTTCGGGAGATCAACGAAATCGGCCATTCCTGCGGCTGTTTCTCATTCGACATAACCGACGTAACCGCCGTAGTCCACAAGTATAACCGTTTCTGCGCCGACCACGGGCGGCTGGAGAGCATGCACGAAGCGTCGCAGGACGGCCTGGTCGTGCACGTCGGCGAAGAAATCGTCGATGTCAATCCGGCGTTTGAACGTATGTTCGGGTATTCGCTCGAGGAAGCCATTGGCATGTCGATTCTGGCTCTTGTGGCCCCGGAGTCCGTACCGTCAGTCTTGAGCCATGTGGCGGAAAAGTCAAATGACCTGTACGAAGGGATTGGCCGTCGGAAAGACGGTTCCACGTTTATCCTTCAGGTGAACGCTCGTGAACATAAGTTTCGCGGGCGCTATGTCCGGGTCGCCTCCGTTATGGACATCACTGCGTTCCGGGAAGCCGAACAAAAACTCGTGGAGGCGTACCGGACCATTGAGGCCGATCGAACTGCCCTTCAAGAAAAAAACGCCGCCCTCCGTGAGGTCCTTCACCAGATCGACCACAGTAAGCAGGCGATACGACAGCAGATACAAGGCAATATCGATCGGGTCGCCCTGCCCACCCTCCACACTCTCCGCCAACGACTGGCCGACTCCGACCAGGTACTGGCTGACCTGGTAGAAAAGTGCCTGGCCGATGTCTCCGCCCCATTCATCAATACGGTCGAACAGAAGTTTGCCTCGCTCACTTCCCGCGAACTGAACATCTGCAACATGATCCGCAATGATATGTCCTCCAAGGAAATCGCCAAAACGCTCAACACCTCCGAACAGACGGTAATCAAGCAACGAAAATCGATCCGCCGAAAAATGGGGATCGCCAAAGAAAACATCAATCTGGCGGTCTATCTCAAGTCGCTGGTATAGTCAACGCGCGGTCCGTCGGGGCTTGATCCCGCACCGGCCCGACCTGGATCGCAGGGTATTTGTTGTACCCCGCATTGCACCCAATTTGTACCCTCACACAATCTCTCGTACACCCGACAATCGGTGTAGTTAACGAGGTCGCCGTATGCGACCCGGATGAGCACGTCGAACGAATTAGCCAGTGACTGATTTCTCATAAGGAGGGCGTAGAAGATGAATGAAACAAGAACCCAGGGACGGCCGACAGTCGCTCAGGGACCGGAGAGAGCCGGTAAGTATCTGACCTATCGACTGGGGGCTGAAGAGTACGGCCTTCGGATTCTCAAGGTCCGCGAAATCATCGGGCTGATGCCCATCACCAAAATGCCCGAAGCCCCACCGTACATCCGGGGAATCATCAACCTTCGGGGACGAGTCATCCCGGTGCTGGAACTCCGCGCCCGGTTCGGTATGGCGCCGACGCCGGACAACGAGGAGACCTGTATCATTGTGGTCGATCTCGTGTCCGGTAGCCGATCGACGCTGATGGGCATTCTGGTTGATGCCGTCTCCGAGGTGCTGGATATCAAAGAGGACGAGATTCAGGACCCGCCGGCGATGGGCGGCGAGCATGAATGCGACTTCGTCCTCGGCATCGGCAAAGTCAAGGGCGGGGTGAAAATCCTGCTCGATATCGATAAAGTCATCTCTGCCGGAGGGATGGACCGCCTGCCGGCTGAACTGATGAACGCCGCGACTATCGCCGCCGTCGAGCGGATGGCCCCGGCGCCGCTTGCGTAACGATGAAAAACAAGGAACGGATAAACAATATCAAGGAGGGCACAATGTTCAAGAACATACGATTATCGGCTAAGCTTGGCGTCGGGTTTTCCATCGTCTTTCTCATCATGACGGTGCTGACGATAATTACTTACATCATGGCTCATCATGCCGAGCAACAGGCGGTTCAAGGAAAGGAAGAAAGTGCCGTATTCGCAAGCATCGCTGAGAATATGAGAGTCGAGGTTGTTCAGGTCCAGCAGTGGTTGACTGACATTTCGGCGACTCAGGGCAAAGACGGACTGAATGATGGCTTCAGCAAAGCCGAGGAAGCGGCCCAATCATTCAAGGCGAATACCGCAAAATTCCGAGACATGTATTCTCGGGAAAATGATCTTTCAAATCTCCGACTGATTGAGGACATCGAAAAAGCGTTTGACGAGTATTACAAAGTTGGTCAGGAAATGGCTCACGCATACATTGCCGGCGGCTCAACTGAGGGCAATAAAATGATGGGGTCGTTCGATGATGCGGCCAAAGCGCTTACGGACAAAGTGCAACCATTCATTGATAGCCAGATCACCGAATTAGACTTAGCCCTGGCATCGATTGTGGCATCAATGTCCTCGATGGTCAACGCGACAATCATCGGGGCCATACTCGCATACATCATTGGTATTTTGACCGTGTGGCTCATCACCCGTGCAATCACCAAGCCGATTAACGCCGTCGTTGCCAGTCTTGGTTCCGGCGCCGAGCAGATCAGTTCGGCCTCCGAGCAAGTCGCCGGTTCAAGCCAGTCGCTGGCTGAGGGAGCGTCGGAACAGGCCTCATCGCTTGAGGAAACCTCTTCTTCACTCGAAGAAATGGCTTCCATGACCAAGCAGAATGCCGAGAACGCCCGCCAGGCCAATATCCTGGCATCCAACGCCTCCACCGCCGCCGACAAAGGCACCGCGGCCATGTCCGGCATGGCCAGCGCCATGAAAGACATCAAGAAGTCGTCCGACGAGA
>JACRAV010000431.1 GCA_016213305.1 Candidatus Zixiibacteriota bacterium
CACCTCGAGCTGTGTGGAGGCCTGCTCGTAGTTGTACGACGTGAAGAACGACCAGCCATACGACGGCCCCTTGCCGGAGCGCGACAGATCGTAGTCGATTCCGGGAACCAGAATCTGGAAGGCGATCTTCATATGTCCGGTCGCGGAATCAACCTTGATGAATGAAATCGTGCCTTTGAAGTTTTCCTTGTACGAATCGATCGGAACATCGCGTTGCGGGATCGGCACGCTGAAACGGGTCGAGGCGACCACATATTCGGTGTTCGGGGTCAAGAACGGCGAGCCGTGGTTGCCGCCGGAATTGGGAATCTCGATGATTTCCTCGGTTTCAAATGTGCTCAGATCGATACGGGCGATACGCGGCGTGTTGTTGCCGTTGATAAACAGCCAGCGGCCGTCGGCATTGCCGTCGGTTACCGACAACTGCGGATGATGGGCGTCATCCCACGGTATGAAACCGTGTGAGGTCATCAGCAGGTTTTTCGTTTCCTCACAGTATCCGTACGCCTTTTCGGGGTCCTGACTGAACACCGGGATCACCCGGAACAGGCGGCCGCTGGGGATACCGTACACCGAGACTTGGCCGGAAAATCCGCCCGACATGAAGGCATAGACTTCGTCGTACGCGCCCGGGGCCACGTACACTTTCTGCGCGGCATCCGACGTGCCGCCCGCTTCCTTTTTGGCGGTGCACCCGATCAGGGCGGCAAGAGCCAGAACGGCGCCGGCGATTGCGATTCGTTTCATCTGTCTGTCTCCTTTCAGCATTTATCTGTCCATTCAATTTGTTTCAATTTCAGTTTGCCGGAGTTGTCTGTGGCGGCGGGGGCGGCACACCGAATCCGGGCTGGTCCTTTTCCGGCACGGCCGGATTGTTCACTTCGGAGCGAAGGAAGTCGTACAGCTGGCGGGCGTTTTCCTCGGTAATGCCCTGAATGGTCATGAACTGGGCGTACTGGGCCACCATTTTCTTGCCCTCCGGGTGATACTTGCCCATGATTTCCGCGTTGAGCACCTGATTCATGATATACATGGCCGAGCGGCGCTTGGTGATGTCACGAAGCGGCGGGCCGGTCTTGCGCATATCCAGATAATGACAGGTGGCGCACTTCTTGACGAACAATTCTTTGCCGGCCGCGGCCATGGCATTGTCCAGCGGCCAGATCTCGACATCGGCTTTGATCGGGCCGATCCCATGCTCCACTTCCCAGTCGGTCAGATTGCCGGACGTAATCCGGGCCTGGTATTCTTCGGGTGTCTCGGTCTTGGTCCCGCAACCGCCCAGGACGGCGAAGGCCACCGTCAGCAGAACGGACAGCGTCATAAAAAACCGGACACAATGTGATCTGGTCATGTTTGCTCAATTCCTTTCCTGATATGGTTAAGTCCCAAAGATCTGTTGTTTTCCACCCATTTCGCAAGCACGAGAATTGAGCGAACCGCATGTTCGCAATTCGCACTAAAATTATCCCGGCTATTCAAGAGTATTTTCATATGGTCATTATTTTCTCAAATTCTGAGCGGTGACATCGCGCGCCAGCCCGGCCAGGGTTGCCTGTTCGAATGTCTTTTTCAAACCATCACGGTGATGCGCCCACGATTCGTGCATGGGGCAGGGGGTCTCCTCGCCGCATCCGGGAAAACCGAGAAGGCATTCGGCAAACAGCTCGCCGCCATCGATGGCTGTAACGATATCTATTATCCTGATTTGTCCGGCGGGCTTGGCCAGCCCCACGCCGCCGTTGGGGCCGCGATACGAGTGGAGCATTTTTTCCTCGGTCAACCCCTGCAATATTTTGGTAAGGAAATGAAACGAGAGCGACAGCTCTTCTGCTAGTTCGCGAATCGGCACATACCGCTTTCCCTCGTTCTGCTCCTTCAGAGCAATGAGAAGGGCGGCTCGAATGCCGTATATACAACTCTTTGACAGTACCATATTGCCGTTTTAAGACTCCGTTATCCGAATATATCGGTTGGAGGGGGTGGCGAGTCAAGAAGTTTATGTGATTTTTTTCACGTTGCCAACCGTGGCGAGACGAAACGAATGGAATCTATTGATGCACAATACGTTATGCGAGAAGTGGACCATCTCCAAGGGAGGTCAATTCTGCTGACTGGTCGGGCGAATCCGGCGATCTACTGCCTTCGACAGCGGAATGAGCCGACTCATCATGTCGTCAAACTGCTCCAGATTCAGCGACTGCGCACCGTCCGACATGGCATGATCCGGGTCGTGGTGCACCTCGACAATGAGGCCGTCGGCGCCTGCGGCCACCGCCGCCAGAGCGACTGGAATGACCAGATCGCGGCGGCCGGTGGCGTGGGAGGGATCGACAATCACGGGAAGATGGCTCAGCTTCTTGAGCAGAGGGACCGCCGCGATATCGAGCGCGTTGCGGGTGTATTGCTCGAACCCGCGGACCCCGCGCTCGCACAAAATGATGTTCGGATTGCCGGCCGCCAGGATGTATTCGGCCGCCAGCAAGAATTCTTCGATTGTGGCCATCAGTCCCCGTTTCAGCAAGACCGGCTTTCGAATCCGGCCGACCGCTTCAAGCAGGGAATAGTTCTGCATATTCCGCGCGCCGATCTGGAGCATGTCTGCATACTGGGCGACCAGTTCGGCATCGGCGGGCGTGAGAACTTCGGTGACCACCGGGCATCCGGTTTCTTTGCGGGTCTCGGCCAGAATCTCAAGCCCTTCTCTGCCGAGGCCGCGGAAACTGTACGGTGATGTTCGCGGTTTGAACGCCCCGCCGCGCAGGATCAATCCACCGGAACCGGCGACGGCCCTGGCGGTGATCATCATCTGCTCGCGCGATTCGACCGCGCAGGGTCCGGCGATGACCACGACTTCTTCGCCGCCGAACGGGATATCCCCCACATATACTTCGGTTCCGGCCTTTCGGAAATTGCGGCTTCCCAGTTTATAAGGCGTGGCGACCGGCTCCAGACCCGCCACACCCGGAAGAGACAACAACTGTCTGATCTGGTCGGGGGATCCTTCACCGATCAGGCCGATTCTGGTGGCGCCGTCCTCGTGTTGCACATGAGGCGTAAAGCCGAGCGATTCGACCGTGCGCAAAACCGCGCCGATATCTTTGATACTTGCCGATCGTTTCATGGTCACGACTGTCATGGCTATTTCCTCGCTATATCTGTCGTTGTGGATTTCAGGGTAGTGGCCGAGCGGAATTGACCGAGCAGGTCGAGGACAGATTGGACCTGATTGTGTTCGTTCTGTTCGGTGTTCATTCGTTCGATCAGCGCCGAGCCGACCACAATGCCGTCGGCTACCTGCGCGGCCCGGGCGGCGGCCTGGGGCGAAGAGATGCCGAATCCAACCGCCACCGGCAGACGACTCATCTGTTTAACTTCGCGCAATCGGGTCAGGAGATTGTCGGGCAGGGCCGATCTTACGCCGGTAACGCCAAGGACCGAGACGGCGTACACAAAGCCGCGCGAGCGTTTCATGATCAGCTTTTGACGTTCCGGCGGCGAAGTCGGCGCCACAAGGTAGATAAGATCAATGCTCGCCGATTGACAATCAGCTTCGATTGATTTCCCCTCTTCCACGACCAGATCGGGGACGATCAGTCCCCGGACTCCGGCGGTGTGAGCAGAGGCCAGAAAACGTTTCACTCCGAACTGGAGAATCGGGTTGAGATAACTCATGAGCACCACCGGCTGGTTGCCCTTCAGCTTGAGTGAAGTCAGCATGGAAATTACTCGGTCGATAGTGATATTACGTTCCAGGGAGGACTGTCCGGCGCGCTGGATGGCCGGACCATCGGCCACCGGATCCGAGAATGGTATGCCGACTTCGACAATGTCCGCGCCGACGTCGAATGACGAAGCCACGAGTCGGCAGAACGCATCTTCAGAGGGGTATCCGGCCATAAAATAGGGAATCAACGCGGCCCGTCCTTCGGCACGGCTGTGGGTAAACGCGGAGGCGATGGCGCTCATCGCATTGCTCCCGCGTGCCTGGTCTTCGTCGCGGCGGCGTCAATTTGTGACAGCACCGTCGCCAGGTCTTTGTCGCCTCGCCCGGACAGGTTGATGAGAATAATCTGATCGCGGCGCATATCGACCGCCGCTTTTTTTGCGCCGGCCAGAGCAAAAGATGATTCCAGCGCGGGGATGATCCCCTCATCTCGGCAGAGTTCAAGACACGCCTCCAGCGCCCGGGAATCGTCGGCGGTGGTGTAGGTCGCGCGGCCGGATTGTTTCAAGTATGAGTGTTCCGGCCCAACGCCGGGGTAATCCAGTCCGGCGGAGATGGTGTGGGTGGGAAGTACCTGGCCATCGTGATCTTGAAGGAGGTTGCTGAAGCTTCCATGCAAAACACCCGGCCGCCCCTTGGCCAGCGTGGCGGCATGGCGGGAAGTGTCCAATCCATCACCTGCCGATTCCACGCCCAGCATCGCAACGGCTGTGTCTTTCACGAACGGATAGAACAGTCCGAGCGCATTGCTTCCGCCCCCTACACAGGCAACCAGGAGATCGGGCAGACGCTTTTCCTTTTCGAGAATCTGTTTTTTGGCCTCGATGCCGATCACCGATTGAAAATCGCGAACCATCATGGGAAACGGATGCGGGCCGACCGTGGAGCCGATAATATAGTGCGTGTGTTCAACACTGGCCGCCCAGTCGCGCAGGGCCTCGCTGGTGGCGTCTTTGAGGGTGGCGGTGCCGCTGGTGACCGGGATAACCTCGGCGCCCAACAGACGCATCCGCTCGACATTAGGCGCCTGCCGTTCCATATCGACCGCGCCCATGTATATGGTACACTGCAAGCCGAAGCGCGCGGCCACGGTGGCCACTGCCGTGCCATGCTGACCCGCGCCCGTCTCGGCGATCAGCCGCGACTTGTTCATTCGTCGGGCCAACAATGCCTGCCCGATGCAATTGTTGATCTTGTGCGCGCCGGTGTGGTTGAGGTCCTCGCGCTTCAGATAAATGCGAGGCCCCTGCCAGCGCTCGGACAATCGCTCGGCAATATAGAGGGGAGTCGGTCGTCCGCCGAAATCTTTGAGAGTGGTCTGCAGTTCGCGGCGGAAAGCCGGGTCGCGCCTCGCGACGGCGTAGGCCCGCTGTAGCTCCTCGAGAGCGAACATCAGTGTTTCAGGAACAAATCGTCCGCCGAATGGTCCGAAATACCCGCGTTTGTCCGGGAATCCCATACTCTAATCCTTTGTATGAATGATGATAGCTTGCCATGATCTTTTACCCCCGGCCTGATTTCGATCCCGCTGGAGACATCAACGCCATACGGCCGGGCTGTTTCTATCGCCTCAATAACATTGATCTCATTCAGCCCGCCGGCCAGAATGACGTGGCGCATCGCGCTCACCTCACGTGCCAGCGACCAGTCGAACGGGGGAGTGGTCGGGTCGAAGCGGTTGGGGTGCGGGGCATCAAGCAGAATCGTGCGTGAAGAGAGATTTCTGATCGCCGCAACCGGATCGCCCCCATTGACGGTAATAGCCGGTATGAGTTGCTCGCCCAGTGCTGTTCGGTGAGCTTCGGTGATCTTACCGTGCACCTGGCAGAAATCGAGCGCACAGAGACGGGCAATCTGCAGTATCTCGCTGGTTGGTTCATCACCGAACACACCGACCACGGCGATAGTATTGGGGAGTTGGGCTCGAATGTCGGCCGCCGCCTGGGGCGCTATCCGACGAGGGCTGGAGGTGAAGACAAAGCCAAGCGCATCGGCGCCGGCGGCGACCGCCGCCTGAGCGTCGGCCAAATTGGTGATGCCGCAGATCTTGATGCGTATCATCGTCCCCTCCCGGTTAATTCGCGAAGTTGCGAGGAGGGATCGGCCGAGGTGACCAGATGTTCGCCCACGAGAACGGCATGTACATCAATTGTGCGCAACCGTTCCACATCGCCGCTGTTGCGAATTCCGCTCTCCGAAATAACGGTGACGTTTCCGGGAAGGAGAGGGCGGATACGGAATGTCGTATCGAGCGAGACGTCGAAAGTGCGAAGGTCCCGATTATTGATCCCAATCATAGCCGCCCCGATCTCAAGCGCGCGATGGGCTTCTTCTTCGGAGTGCACTTCGACCAGCGGCTCAAGCCCCAATTCGATCGCTCGCGAATGAAGGGAAGCCAGTTCCTTCCGGTCCAGTGCCGCAACGATCAAAAGGACAGCGTCGGCGCCAATAGCGCGGGACTCGTACAATTGAATCTCATCGACGATAAAATCCTTCCGGAGGATCGGCAGAGTTGTTGCGGTGCGCGCCGCCGTCAGGTCGTCAACCGTGCCCGAAAAATAGTGTGCATCGGTCAGCACCGATATGCCCGCCGCTCCGGCTGTTTCATAGGCGAGCGCGAGCTTTGTGGGATCAAGAGCGGCGTTGAGCAGGCCTTTCGACGGCGACCGTCGTTTGATTTCGGCAATGACCGCCATAGGTGTTTGCGTACGGATGGCGCTGGAGAGACTTCGAGATGGCGGGGCCGAGGCCAGACGATCGGCAAACTGCCCGATCGTATATCGAGTCCGCAGGTCATGCACCTCGCGCCGCTTGCTGTCGAGAATGGCGTCAAGCATTACCCTGACTCCGCGTGTAAGAAATGAATTCATCAAGTTTGGTCTTCGCCTTGCCACCAGCCATGAGGTCGCGGGCAAATTGTACGCCCACTTTCAAATTTGGCACGACGCCCGCGTTCAGAAAGGCCAGTCCGGCGTTCATCGCCACCGTGTCCGACTTCGCCCCCGACCGGCCTTCGAAGATGTCTCTGGTGATACGGGCGTTCTCGGCGGCGTCCCCCCCAGCTAGATCGGAGCGGGCGCAGTCGTTCAGGCCGCAATCGACAGCCGAGATGGAAGTGAGTTCAACTTCTCCATCGCGATATGTTGCCACCCGATTCTCCCCGAGCGGCGCGAGTTCATCAATTCCGGTCATGTTGTGGACAACCATCGTGCCGGGCGTTCCGAGGTCGCCGGCGGCGCGGGCCATCGGCGCCAGATAGTCGGGATGGAAGACACCGATAATCTGATGGGTAGCTCCGGCCGGATTGCAGAGCGGGCCGAGGAGATTGAATATGGTGCGGAAGCCGAGTTCTTTTCGAACGGGAGCGACATGTTTCATGGCCGGGTGAAGTCTCGGCGCGAACATGAACCCTATGCCAACGGTATCAATGCACTGCCCGACCTGATGTTCATCGAGCGCGATGTTTGCCCCCAGCGCCTCCAGGAGATCGGCGCTTCCGGAGCGGCTCGAGGCCGCTCGATTGCCATGTTTTCCCACCGGCACGCCGCCGGCCGCCACTACAAACGCCGCCGTGGTCGAAATATTGAACGTATTCGAGTGATCGCCGCCCGTACCACAGGTATCCAGCAAAAGCGTCTGATGATGCCGCACGGCTGTAGCGTGTTCGCGCATGGCGCGGGCCGCGCCGACAATTTCGTCAACATGCTCGCCTTTCATCCTCAGGGCGGTGAGAAAGGCGGCAACGGTCACGGGCGGCAGACCGTTCGACATGATCGCAGCCATCGCCTGTCGCGACTCCTCCGCCGTCAAATGGCGCCCTTCAAGAATCAATTTGGTGAAAGCAGACAGCACGTTTCAGTTCCTTGTCAGAAAATTCCTTAGAATTTGTTTGCCGGAAGGGGTCAGAATTGAGTCGGGGTGGAATTGTACGCCGTACACCGGCTTGCCGCGTAGCTGAAGCCCCATGATCTCGCCGTCGGTTGTGTAGGCGGTGATTTCAGCGGTTTCAGGAAGCGAGGACTCCTCGACCATCAGCGAGTGGTACCGACCCACCGGCAGGGGATTCGCCAATCCGTGAAAGAGACCGGTCTCGTGATGAAACACGCGCGATACTTTGCCGTGCATCATCCGGTCGGCGCGCACCACGCGGCCGCCCAGCGCCTGTGCCAGGCATTGATGTCCAAGACAGACGCCCAGCACCGGAATCCTTTCTCCGAAATGTAGAATGGCCGCCATGGAAATCCCGGCCGAGTCGGGATCACCCGGACCGGGGGAGACCACCAGATGCGTTGGGTTGCGAGATTCCAGATCGGCGATGGTCGCCTCGTCGTTGCGCACCACCACCGGTTCACCCCCCAGTTCGCCGATATACTGCACCAGATTGTAGGTGAACGAGTCGTAATTGTCGATAATCAGGATCATCAGATGCCCTCCTCGGCCATGGTGATGGCCCGTCGCAGAGCCGCCATCTTGTGAAGTGTTTCCTCGTATTCGTGATCGGGAACCGAGTCGGCCACAATCCCCGCGCCCGCCTGAAGTATGTATGTCGATCCCTGCATGACGATAGTCCGGATACCGATGCACCAGTCCATATCGCCCGACAGCGAAACATATCCGACCGCGCCGGCGTAGACTCCCCGGCGCGAAGGTTCCAGCTGATCGATGATTTGCATGGCCCGAATCTTGGGCGCCCCCGACACCGTGCCCGCCGGAAACGCGGCCTTGAACAGGTCGAACGGCGATACTCCATCGCGCAATTCACCGGTCACGGTCGAGCAAAGGTGCATGACGTGGGAGAATCGCTCGATTTCCATGAATTCGTCCACCGTTACCGTTCCGAATCGACAGCACCGGCCGAGATCGTTCCGTCCCAGATCGACCAGCATGACATGTTCCGCCCGTTCCTTTTCATCCTGCGCCAGTTCCTCGGCGAGCTGGCGGTCGTGAGCCGGTGATTGCCCGCGCGGACGGGTTCCGGCGATCGGGCGAACTTTCGCCTGCTTGCCGTTGAGCGTCACCAGCGCCTCCGGCGAGGAGCCGATTATCTGGCGATCGCCGAAATCGAAGAAGTACATGTACGGCGACGGGTTCAGCATCCTAAGCGTTCGGTAAATGGTGAACGGGTCAGCCGAAGTTTCCCCGGTGATCTGCTGGGACAGAACCAGTTGATAGACATCGCCCGACCGGATATGCTCTTTGGTTCGCTCGACCGCCCGGCAAAACGACTCGCGGCTGAAATTGGCCCGTTCCGGAGCAGGTTTCGTGGTAATAGGATTCATTTCGGACGGCTCAATGGGCCGTTGAAGAACCGCGGCCAGTTGATCGAGCTGACCTCTTGCGCCGGATTCTTCGCCGTTGACGGTCAATTTGAGAAGGGACATCCGGTGGTTCGCGTGATCAAATACCGCCAGCGTATCGACCAGAAACAGCTCGGCCAGAACGGGCTGACCGGGATCAGGCATCGGCTCGCTGATCCGCTCGAAATGCCGGATCATATCGTATCCGATGTACCCCACCGCGCCGCCCAAGAGCGGGGGAAGAGAAGTATCGGATTGAATGGGAAACCGTCGAAAGAGCGCCTGCAACGCCGTATGAGGATCGGCTGCTGTCTGCAGGTCGGGGATCGATATCGGCTGGCCGTCAAGTCCGACAATCTCAAGCCCGCTCGGTCGGATAACGGCACGAGCCGACGGCCTGATGCCTATGAATGAATACCGTCCGACACTCGCTCCGTGCTCGACCGATTCGAGCAAAAAGACCGCCCCGGCGCTCCGCAGTTTATAGAAGGCGGAAACGGGCGTTTCCAGATCGGCCCCGACCTGTCGCGCGACCACCGTGGTTGGCGCCGCCGAAAAGAATGCCGGTTGAGAATCAGTCGTCATTTTCACAGTTACCTCTACATTTCACCAATAAAAAAGACCCGTGGTCATCGGTCTGACCGCGGGTCTGTCTAGCTCGGAATTCGGTTGTCAGCTTATGACGAGCTTACAGGGCACCTCCATCGGACAGACGGATGTCCATGGGCCATCGCCACCAATTGCATGAACTCGCGGTGAGCGACACGGTCCGGTCTCGTCTGTCGTTGGTCATAAGCATCTTGTATCCAGTATAACCGGAATCTGAATTCTGTCAATAGACTATTTCGCGGTCTGGTACGTATCGTTAAAGGATCCAGAAGGCAATCAGCGCGATCAGGGTCGGCGGGAGCGCCGCCAGCGCAAGAAGGGCGGGGCTGATCGCCTCGTCCGGGAAGTGTTTCCTCAGGATAGAAAATCCGGCCGGGTTGGGCGCGTTGGCAATGACGGTCAGCCCACCGCCCACCACCGCGCCGGCGACCAGCGCATATTTGAAGCTCTCTGAGATATTGTCAACCAGCGAGCCGAGATAGGTCAGGGCGGCATTGTCGGTGAAGGCGGTCAATCCGGCCGCGCCAAAAAAGACGGCGGAATCGCTCATGCTACTGAGCACGGGTTGAAGCCACCAGCGTTGTTGGCCGCCGATGACCACGAGTCCGGCCAGGAAGAATGCCACCATAAGCCCTTCCCGAAGAATCAGCCGGTCCTGGTATTTTGTATAGGCGGATGTAAATCCGAGGAAAAACAGGAATATGCCCATAAAGGCATGAGGGGTATGGGCGAAAGCGACGACGCCGATCAGAAACAGCAGGTGGATGGCCGTGATGATAACCGGCGTTCGCGGCATTTCATCCGTCAACTCATGGTTTATGGATCGCAATTCCCGCTTGAACATCAGGGTCACCAGGAAGGCGTTGACTATCACCGCGAGGACCGCCTTGTAGCCGAAGGTCGAGAGCATAAAGGAGAGGTCCCATCCCCATTTGGAGGCCACCATCAGGACCGGCGGGGCGGCAAAAGGAGTGAGGGTGCCGCCGATCGACACGTTCACAAACAGGATGCCCAGCGTGGCGTACCTGAAGCGGGTGGAAATCCCCCTCTCGAAAAAAGCGGCTTGCAGAGTGAGAGCCGCGACGGTCATGGCCGCCGGTTCGGTAATGAATGAACCGAACAGCGGCATAATGGTCAGGGCGCAAAAGTACATCCCGGCGCTTCCTCGGTGCGGGATGACTCGCCCCAGCCGGGCCACCAGAGCGGAGGCCAAGCGAAGAATCGGCCGGGTCCCGGCGATGACCATGATCGCGAAGACGAACATCGGCTCGGTGAACGCCAGCGAGTCCAGATACTCGGTGACCGCGGTCTTGCCATTGAAAAGTAACATGAAGAGCATCATCACGGAAGCCCAGAATCCAAAAACGATTTCGACTTCTCCGAGCAGATGCCAGGCGCCGGCATGCCGGGGTTGCCGGCGCGCCAGACGCTCGAAAAACCGCGTGGAAAAAGTGTGGACGAGCGCCAGCGCAAACAGGACAGTTCCGGCGATTTCGATGCTGGTCGGATGCATAGCGATAGGTCAGCCGATCCTGATGCGACTCTGGAGCACGTTCGGATTCATGCCACGATGTTATATACGCGGGCGGTTCGCCGCAAGACTAAAAGGACGTTAGTCCTTCCGGCACCTGCTTGTCCTATATGTTCGAGGCGTAGCTACAATTGCGAACAGGAAAATACCCTTCAACTTGATTGCTGAAGGGGTCCATTTGCAGTCAAAGCTCCCCCGGCTGGACTCGAACCAGCGACCCGCTGATTAACAGTCAGCTGCTCTACCGACTGAGCTACAGGGGAGTGTCTCTCGATGTGCGGCCCTGGGCCATCCCAAGGCAGGCGATATAATACCCTATTTCGGCATCATGTCAATTGAATTTACCGGACGTCCTGCTTGCTGTCTTCGAATCAATTACCCGCTGATTAATCCCGCCGCAGGCGGGACTCTACCGACTGAGCTACAGGGGAGTGTCTCTCGATATGCGGCCCCGGGCCGTCCCAGGGCAGGCGGCATAATGCCCTCTTGGGGCACCATGGCGAAGGAATATGCGCGCGCTCGTCGTAACGGCTTCACTATCCCTACTTTGGAACCAGACTCACGGTCAACCGTACAATCGGATAAGAAACGACGGTCAAAAAGATAGAATGGAAAGGAGTTCCCGCCAATGAAGAGAGTATTGTCCTTCGCCGCGATGGCCATCGTAGGATCCACGCTACTTGTCGGGTTGGCTACTGCCAGACCGACTGGAGAGTCGCCATCCGCCTGGCTGGGCGTCTATACCCAGTCGATCAACGACGATATCGCCGAGGGATTCAAGCTCCCGGTGAAGTCGGGCGCGATTATTAGTGAAGTGATCGAAGATTCCCCCGCTGATCAGGCCGGCCTGATGGATCGCGATATCGTTGTTGCCATCGACGGCGACCCGGTGGAGACGGCTGAAGACCTCACCTCGACCATCGGCAAACATTCTGCGGGCGATATTGTCACGGTCAAGGTGCTTCGCGACGGCAAGGATCGCGAATTCAGGGTCACTCTGGCCGAGCGACAGGAGTCGCCGAAACGCATCGTCAAGAAGTTCGCGTTTGGTGATTCGGATGATGAGCCGGAAGATATGGACGCTCCCTCCGCTCGCGCGTTCAAGTTCTACTCGCAGGCACTCAGTGACTCGTATATCGGGGTGGAACTGACATCCCTCTCCGACCAGCTCAGAACCTATTTCGGCGTGACCGGTGACCGTGGCGTGCTGGTCGCCAGCGTCCAGAAGGACACTCCCGCCGACAAGGCCGGGTTGAAAGCGGGCGATGTTATCGTTGGCGCCGACGGCAAGGAGATCAGTGAGGTGGCCGATCTTCAGGATGTCATCGGTGATCAGAAAAAGGGCGACAAAGTGTCGCTGTCACTGATTCGGGATCGCAAGGAATTGACCGTGCCGGTTGAAGTTGCCGAGCATGAGGGTGGCTCCGGGCACGCCCGCGCCTTCCGAACTATCACTTTGCCGGACATGGGAAGTATGTCCAATCCCAATATGCCTCGCATGAAAGGGCTTTGGTTCGGAACCCGCGACGGCAAGCAAGATCTGGACGACCTGCGCGAGGAACTGTCCACTTTGCGGGAGCAGATGGCCGATCTCAAAAAACAGCTTGAGGAATTGCATAAGCACCGGAAGTGATCCCGGAAGATTTTTCTTTGTCCATTCCTTTCGTGTTACGGAACCCTGCCTCGGCGGGGTTTCGTTTTTGTGATGGGACTTGCCACCGGTTGTTGAGGGGGCGTATATTAGAGCGCTATGGCGGCGATAACTGTTGAAAAGCTGTTCCAGGCCCGCAATCAGGACCTGGAGTTGACCCTGTTGACCTCGAGCGCGAGTCTCGGCCGGCCGATTCATAATGCCGAGTTGAACCGTCCGGGACTTGCCCTGACCGGGTTCATGGAAAGGTTTCCCAACAAGCGCATCCAGATACTGGGTGAGACCGAAATGGCCTTTGTCAGCCGGATCGACATTGCCCGACTCACCGAGGTCGTTACGCAGGTGGTCGCCGCCAACGTGCCGATGATCATCATTTCCAAAGGGATCACCCCGCCGCTCGAGTTCATTCAGATTGCCGACCAGCACGCCACCCCGGTCTTTTCCAGCCGGCTGTCAACATCATTGTTGGTTCAGCGCCTCTCGGCGTATCTTGATCATGTCTTCGCCCCCTCCACCACCGTACATGGGACGTTGGTTGATGTGTACGGCGTGGGACTTCTGTACACCGGCAAGTCCGGCATCGGCAAATCCGAAGTAGCCCTCGATCTGATCGAGCGGGGTCACCGGCTG
>JACRAV010000419.1 GCA_016213305.1 Candidatus Zixiibacteriota bacterium
CCATAATGGGCGGCTTCCTGTACGGCTAACTCGACATCAAAGGGGATTACAACGCCGCCGGCTGGGAGCCGAACCAGTTCCTCAGCTCGCTCACCCTGAGCAGTCTCGGCGCCGTTCAAAACGGAAAACTGGTCACGTCGGGCGTGACCTACGACCTCCTGAACAGCATTTCACAGAAACTCGGCCAGCCGCTTGATAAAGAACAACCGCTCCGGGGGCTGACCTCGAATGTCATGGTGAAAGACGGGAAAGTCATTGTTGACGCCCTCAAAACCAGCTTGCCCAACATCGGCGATCTGAAACTGGGCGGGTATTACGGCTTCGATAATTCCATCGGTTACGACGGCACCATCGAACTCACCAAGGAACTGACCGCCAAACTCACTTCGCAGGGCGGATTGCTCGGCGGGCTGGCGGGTATGTTGACCAACAAGCAGACCTCGCGTCTTCTGATTCCTCTCAAAGTGACCGGCACGATCACCAAGCCGAACGCCGAAATCGACTTTAATGCTTTAACCAAAGGCGCGACCCAGAACGTCAAACAAAAGACCGGCGGACTGCTGGAGAATTTGATTAAGAAGAAGTAGGCGGCATGAATTCGAGATCCCTGCGCCACTTCCTGCTACTGGAAGTTGCCGCCGGAACACTTGTGGCTTGGTCCGTGACCGCGGCGCCGCGCCAGACGCGCGTGCAACCGTATCAAATCTCGCGTGCCGTTGTCTGCAATCTCGATCAGGATAGTGCGCTTGTGCGCTCCTGGGCGGATATCACCATTCGCTCTATTGATTCTCTTCCTCGACCATCGGTGTCCCTGCACTGCAATGCCAACTGGGCTATCGACTCCATTCTGGTTGACGGTGTCAGGATCGATATGAGCTCCGCTAACAAAAGCATTTCCATGCTTCTGGGTGGCATACAATGGGAGATTTCGCTTCATCCTTCAATTATGCCGGGTCAGTCGAGGTCCGTGTCGGTTGCCTATCATTGGATACTTTCCCGAAAAGATCTGGCGAAAGCTACTTGCTCTCTTCCGGGTTTGGTTCCGCAACTTCGCTGGGATGTTGTAACCGATGACATACCCCCATGGTCAAGCAATCTGCCTCGATCATGTGTCGGCCAAGTCGAGATTCGTTTGTCGGTTTCACCACCTGCCCTCGCAGTTGGGGAAGGGGACTTGCTGAATGAAGCCGAATTCGTCACGGCATCTTCAAAACCGCGCGACACCGTCTTGACGGACTTGATCTCACTAAAAAGGTTTCCGTCGTTGCAACAAAGCGGCGACACATCGAGTGCACTCAAATCCGCCAATTATCTTTTTCGCGCCGAAGAGGCAAGCGATCTGAAAATTGTCCTCTTGTGCGCCTACACCCTCGACCGGACCTGGGTCGGTGAGACGCCCGTTGACTTGTACTATCCGCGCCAATCAAAGGACCGATGGTCCGGTTGGGCTGTTTCCGTTATCGCTAAGACGTTGAAAGACAGCAAGGGGGGAGGCAACTTGGGATCACTCCCACTTCGATTCATCGTGGCAAAAGACAAGAAGTTATCGGGGTCAGCACCGGCGACGATCATCCCTGACAAGAAGTTCTCCGCCGAAAAGCTCCGGACATACATTTCAGAGCGTGTTCGATAGAATCCTGTTCGTCATCCACCCCCGCCCCCAAAATACCTGCCTTCCCCAGTCAATTTTTTCCCATTCCCGCCGATGTAATGCGATGAGGCATCACCACTAAGCCCGGCTTGGCATGAGGTGTGCCTCTGTTACGAATTGAGACGACACGGCAGTCCATATTTGCCGTCAACGATAAACAGATTGTGAGATTGCGAAAACCATGACCGCACGAGTTGCCACCGACATCGACCGCGTCACACGTTGCGCGCTCTGTAAAATCGATCTCAAGGGACGCTTCGTCTTCCTCGATGATCGCACCGAAGCCCTCCTCGGATACACCAAAGAAGAACTGTTCGGCAAAGCGTTCAAGGATTTCCTGCTCGAATCCGACCACGAACTGTTCTTCCATATCATGCGCCACCAGCGGACCTACGAAACCGCCTACGATGCCATTCCCGTTACGATCATCAACCGAAACCGGCAGACCACCCCGGCCACGATCATTGTGACGCTTGGCTATATCGCCGGCAATCCGGTCAATTACCAGATTATTGTTCAGACCGATCTGCTTCAGCGGTATGCCGTGGCCTCCGAGGATGACTCTCCGAACTACCAGCGGTTTATGGCCACCGTCCTCGCCATGAACGGCTCGCTGTCGCTGGCCGACGTGCTCGAACCGATCCGCGAATTCACCGGCGCGATTTCCGCGGCGATGTATCACCTGACCGACACCGGCCTCGAAACCGTCGCCACCGCCCCGCGCGACTCCAACGCCCCTGCGGCAATCGACGTCAGCCGCCTGCAATCCCTGCTCGACCGTCTGGCTAAGGCCGCGGCCGAGCCAAAGTTGGAGCATGATCAGGTTCAGCACGGCATCATTGAGACCAACGGTTCCATCCCCAGCGAATATCTCTCGGAATTCGAACTTAACGACAGCCGCTATCTTTTGCGCCTCTTGTTCGAAAACGGCGACAGCGAAGCCGCCGAGCGAATGGCCCAGAAATCGACCCTCGCCCTCCGTCTGGTCTGCCGTCTGCTGAAGCCGGCGGCCAAAGTCGCCGATGTGTTCATCGCCGAAGACGAATGCGGCCCCGGCCTCGCACTCTTTGACGCGCTCGGCATGGGCGCCATGTTCATCCGCGCCGACGCTACCGTGGCCGCGGCCAATCACTCCTTCGCCCGTCTGTGCGACGGGTACCAACCCAAAGGATCGGTGCGCGAAGTCATCGATCAGCTCGCCGCTTGGAACGACCCGGCTGTCACCCGCAATCTGGCCAACTTCTTCGATACCGCCGTCTCGGCCCCGCGGCTCTCCTGGCGCGACGCCATCAAGTTACCCAACGGCAATTCCGGACAGATCACCATCGTAAGGCACTCGGCGTCCCTTAGCGATTCCTCCGCATGGATCGTGCTCAATCCGGCCCGCTCCCGGGGAACGGCAACTGCTCCGGCCGTCGATCCGGCCGTGATCGGCTCTGCGGTCGACCAGATATTGTCGTCGCTCGGCGCCGCCTCGTCGATTTCGGACCGCCTCACCCACGAGTTCTACGATGAACTCCACCGCGACGGCAACCTGTATCTGTCACTCCTGAACGGCCACATGGATAAACTTCACGGCATGGTCTCCGAACTCGGCCACCTGATTCGCGTCTGGTTCGAACCCGAAGAATCCGGCTGGTGCGACCTCAACCTGATCGTCGCCGGCGTCATTCAGGAACTCAGCGCCATCTATCCCGAAACCGTCATCAACTGCCGGTTCAGCGATCTCCCGAAAGTACAGTCCCAGCGCAACCGCCTGACTTCGGTCATCCGAAATATCCTCTCGAATAGCGTGAAATTCTGCACCGGCGGCAAAGCTGATGTTCAAATTGCCACTTCCGTTGAGGAATCACTCTGCCGGATTACCGTCTCTGACCATGGGCAGGGAATACCCCAGAAGTATCTGGACAAGGTCTTTTCGATGTACTACCGCGTCCCCCTTCACCCCTGGCAAAAAATTCCCGGTGACGGCTCCAGCTTGGCGGTTACCCGCCAACTCGTACACGCTCTGGGTGGAAAAATGTCGATCTCTTCCGAAGAAGGCAAAGGCACGACCGTAAGCATCGAGCTTCCCGTTTCGGCTCCCGCCGCCGACAATTCCGCGAAAAAGTGACAATCGGCCACCGCTCCAGAGGTGGTGGCCCGCCGTAACTCCAACAATTTCAACGAATTATGTGAATAATCTCGCTTTTGCGATTGACATTCGGCGTTGGAGACCTATTTTTAGGGCTTGCCTTTTTGAAGGGAAGTGACCATGAACTCAATGACCGGATTCGGCCGCGCCAGACTGTCTTCGCCGCTGGGACAAATCACCGTCGAACTGTCCAGCGTCAACAATCGATTCCTCGAACTATCCGTGCGCATGCCAAGGGCTTTCGCCGCTCTCGAGCCGCAGGTGCGCGAACTGGTGTCCGGGTCCGTGGGTCGGGGTAAAGTCACTATTAATGTGGACCTGGCTCTGGAAAAGGGATCAGCCACCACCCATGTTGACAAGACCGCCGCCCGAGCCGTGCACCGCGAACTGAACGCCCTCAAAAAAGAACTCAAACTCGCTGGCGATATTTCGGTCTCCGACCTCTTGGCTTTCGAGGAAGTCTTCGCCTCCGGACGCGAGGAGATCGACACCGACAAGGCCTGGCCCGTCCTCAAACGCGCCCTCGAAAAAGGGGTGGAGCGTCTCGTGCACATGCGCGAAACCGAAGGCGCCGCCCTGGCCCGCGATATGCAGGCCCGCCTGAAAGTCATGGAAAAGGCGATTGCCAAAATCGAGTCTTCGACCAAAAACTCCGTCGAAATCTACGCCGCCAAACTGGCCCGACGCGTCAAGGAACTGATGGCCGAACCGGTCGATTCCCGCCGCCTCGAAGAAGAAATCGCCATCTTTGCCGAGCGTACCGATATCGCCGAGGAGTGCACCCGCTTCCGGAGTCATCTCGATCAGTACCGCGCCGCTCTCTCCCAGAAAGACGCCGCCGGACGCAAACTTAACTTTATCCTGCAGGAGATGAATCGCGAAGTGAACACCATCGGCTCCAAGAGCGCCGATTTCTCCATCGCCGGCCACGTCATTTCCCTTAAAGAAGAACTCGAAAAGCTCCGCGAACAGGTGCAAAACATCGAATGACGACCGGCAATCGTAAATCCATGAAAGTACCCAAACCCGGCTTGATGGTCATCATTTCATCTCCGTCTGGAGGCGGCAAGTCGTCCATCTGTCGCCGTCTGCTGACGCCCTCGCGGCGGAAGATGGGGTGGAAGTTCAGCATCTCCTTTACCACCCGCCCCAAACGAAAAAGCGAACGCGACGGACGAGAATACCACTTCGTCAGTCAACAGAAGTTTCAGACCCTCGCGGCGCAGGGTATGTTCGCCGAACATTTTCATGTGCATCTGTACGATTACGGCACCCCCCGCGAACCGATCCAGCGATTGTCGCAAACCGGCGGTGTGATGCTGTTCGATGTCGATGTCCAGGGTGCTACCCGGCTCCACGAAGAGTACCCCGATGCCCTGACCATTTTCATCCTGCCCCCTTCGACCACCGAACTTCGCCGCCGTTTGAAACTCCGCGGAACTGAATCCAAATCGGATTTTCAGATCCGCTTTGAAAACGCCCGAAAAGAGATGTGCGCCGTCATGCAGGAACGGACCTATCCGTTTGACTACGTGGTGATTAACGACAAGCTGGACGAGGCGGTGGCCGACGTTTTAGCCATCATTCGCACCGGCCGTCTTCGCTACGGCCGCATACCGGCGGAACAAATAGAGAAGATACTTGGTTAAGAAAGCGTTCCAACCATAAAGGAGAGGATCATGCCGTTTACGTCGATTGAAAATCTTGAGAAGGTCGCCCAGAACCGGTACGAAGCGATCATCGTCGCCTCACTGCGCGCCCGTCAGCTTAACACCAAGCGGCTGGCGAAGTTGGCCGCCATTATCGAGGCCGGCGGCGAAGTCGAATTCGATATGGATGCCCGCAAAATCACTATGGTTGCCCTCAAGGACCTTATGGACGGTAAAGTAAAGTTCAACCGGGCCGATACCGAATAGCAAACCCTATCACACGGTACCAGTAGCAGGATTGAATGGCCAAACATCTTGTCATCGTTGAGTCGCCCGCCAAGTCGAAAACGCTCGCGCGCTTCCTTGGTCGGGATTTTGACATCGCCTCCACCATCGGCCATGTCGTTGATCTGCCGAAATCCAAGATTGGCGTCGATGTCGAAAACGACTTCGAGCCGGAATATCAGGTCATCGAGGGCAAGGAAAAGGTCATCGCCGAACTCAAGAAGGCCGCCAAAAAGGCGGATATCGTCTATCTGGCCCCCGACCCGGACCGCGAGGGCGAAGCGATTGCCTGGCATGTCGCCCGCGAAATCAAAGGGACCAAGGCCAAAATCAAACGGGTCACCTTCAATGAAATTACCAAATCGGCCGTGACCGCCGCCATCGAGCATCCCCGCGCAATCGACATGAATCTGGTCAACGCCCAGCAGGCCCGCCGCGTCATGGATCGCCTGGTCGGGTACATGGTGTCGCCCTTCCTGTGGAAAACGGTGGCCCGCAATCTTTCGGCCGGACGCGTCCAGTCGGTCGCTCTCCGGTTGGTGTGCGAGCGCGAGGAAGAAATCGCCGCTTTCAAAGCCGAGGAATACTGGAAAATCTCCGCCATCCTCGCCAACCGGAAGAAAGAAGAGTTCAACGCCGGGCTGTTGCGCATCGACGGCAAAACTGTGGTGCGGGCGGGCGAAGAGGCCGACAATAAAATCGTCATCTCGTCGAAGACCGACGTCGATAAAATTCTCGCCGATCTCAACAAGGCCACCTATTCCGTCGGCGAGATCAAAACCAGCGAGCGCACCCGGAGAGCTTTGGCGCCGTTTATCACCTCCACGCTCCAGCAGGAAGCCGCCAAAGCGTTCGGCATGAGCCCGAAACAGACCATGTCGATCGCCCAGAAATTGTACGAAGGCGTCGAGATGGGCAAGGAAGGCGCCGCCGGCCTCATCACCTATATGCGTACCGACTCCACCCGCATCGCCGACGAGGCCATCAAGGCCGTGCGGGCGTATGTCGCGAAGGAGTACGGCAAGGAATACCTGCCCGCGCATCCCAACCAGTACGGCAAGAAGAAGAATGCGCAGGACGCCCACGAAGCCATCCGGCCCACCTCGATGGATTATGCGCCGGAAAAGGTCAAAAAATACCTGACCATCCAGCAATTGAAACTCTACACTCTGATCTGGAACCGGTTTGTCGCATCGCAGATGGCCGACGCCACCTTCAGCGTCGAAACCGTCGATATCACCGCCGGCAAATACCTGCTCCGCGCCTCGGCCCAGAAAGTCATCTTCGCCGGATTCCTCCGGGTCTATCACGAGGAAAAGGAAGCCGACGAAAACGGCGCCCATAGCTGGAGCGAACAGCTCCCCGAATTGAGCGAAGGGGAGAAGCTGAACCTGATCGAACTTCAGCCCAACCAGTCGTTCACCAAACCACCCGCCCGCTATTCGGAAGCCATGCTGGTGAAACGTCTCGAAGCCGACGGCATCGGCCGACCCTCCACTTATGCCAGCATCATCTCGGTCATCAAGGACCGGAAGTATGTCGATCTTGAAGAGCGCAAACTCAAACCCACCGATCTCGGCAAGGCCGTCAACAAGATTCTGGTCGAGCATTTCCCCGATATCTTCAACGTCGAATTCACCGCCAACATGGAAAAGGAACTGGATTCGGTCGAAGAAGGCGACGACGATTGGGTGAAAGTGGTCCGCGACTTCTATACGCCGTTCATCAAGACCATGGGCGTGGTGAAGAAAAAAGAAAAAGCGATCAAGAAATCGATGACCGAGGTCACCGATATCAAGTGCGAAAAGTGCGGCCAGCCGATGGTGATCAAGTGGGGACGCAACGGCCGCTTCCTCGCCTGCTCGGGTTGGCCCGATTGCAAATCGACCCGCCCGCTTCCCGAAGAAGAAGCCAAAGCCAAAACCGACGAAAAGTGCGAAAAGTGCGGCGCCCCGATGGTCGTCAAGACCGGACGCTTCGGCCGCTTCCTTGCCTGTTCCGCCTACCCGGACTGCAAAAATACCAAGCCGCTCACCCTCGGCATCAAGTGCCCCAAACCGGCCTGCGGCGGACAGATCCTTGAAAAGAAGACCAAGACCCGCCGGGCCTTCTACGGATGCACCAACTATCCCAAGTGCGATTTCGCCTCATGGGACAAACCGGTCGGCAAACCCTGCCCGCTCTGCCATCATCCGTATCTATTGCAGAAAGTCAGCAAGGCCCGTGGCGAATACCTCAAGTGTCCGGAGTGCAAGCACGAGGTGCATGAGCACCAACAGGAGCCGGCGCCCGTCGGGTAAGCACACCTCTATACTCAAGCGTTCTTGTAGGGCGGGTTTGTCTTCAAACCCGCCTTCTCTTCTTCTGCGTTCCTTAACTGATCAGCGTTAAAGTTTGACCCCAAACATTTTTTTACCTAAGATCACGCCATGCTGAAGAAGGCACTCGACAAATTCCTCGCGGAGCTTGGCTCCAGTCGCGGACGCTCGGTCCACACCGTCGAGGCCTACCGCCGCGATCTGACCGCATGGGTCGATTTCCTCACCGCCCAGCATTCCGCCCAACCCTCGACCCCCGCCAACGACCCGCTGTTTCTGCGCATGTATCTCCGGGTGCGAACCGATCAGGGAAGCTCGAATCGGTCCGTCGCCAGGTTCCTGTCGGCTCTTTCCACCTTTCAGAAGTTTCTCGAAACACAATCCGGGGGCGCGAAGTATGTCTTCCGTCTGCCCAAAATCAAATTCTCCGGCCGCCTGCCTTCGTTCGTGTCTCAATCCGACGCCGCCACTCTGTTCGACGATGACTCCCCGGTTGAACCCAACGATCGCTTTGGCTGGTGGCGCGATTATGTCATGGTCGGCCTGCTCTATGTCTCCGGTCTGCGCCGCGCCGAACTCGGATCGCTGACCCTCTCCCAAATCGACCTCGACCGCGGCCTGATCACCGTCATCGGAAAAGGGAACAAACAACGCGTCGTGCCCATCGGTGCCACCACCATTGCCGAGGTTCGCCAATATCTGGCCGTCCGCGGAGAATTACTGTCCGACAAAAAAACCGCCACCGAAAGAGTCTTTCTCAATCGACAGGGCCAGCCCCTGACCGTCCGCTCCATCAATCGTCTGGTGAAGGCCTTCGCGAAACGTCGCGGACTGAAATTCACCCCCCACACCCTTCGTCACTCGTTCGCTACCCACATGCTCGAAAACGGGGCGGACCTGGTGCTGATCAAAGAAATTCTCGGCCACAGCTCTCTCTCCACCACCCAGAAATACACTCATGTAACCGCGGAGACGATGAAAGCCGCCTACCGCAAAGCCCATCCGAGATCCGGTTTTCAGAAGTAACCGCTACTTTTTCGATCCGCCCCACAAATATGTGCCGAGATCAATCCGGCCGCCGCGATCGAATGTGACCCCTTCGGCTTTCAGCAGAGCTGTCTGTTCTTCCAGTCCGCTTCCCGCCGGCAATGAAACCTGCCCCTTCGCATTCACCACCCTCTGCCAGGGGAGACCCTCCTTCGCCGACGACGAATGGAGCGCCCGCACCACCTGCCTTGCCGACCGCGGATTCCCCGCCATCGCGGCGATCAACCCGTACGTCGCCACTTTCCCTTTCGGAATTCTCTTGATACAGGCAATGACACGTTGTTGAAACGGATCTGCCGTCATGTCTTACTCGATCGTTTTCGGAATGATGCGAAATCACCCCTCATGGTCATTGCGAGCGCGTTTCGCGCGAAGCAATCTCGCTTCTCTTTCTTCGTAGGTCGGGTTCCGAGTCCGCCTTCAGGCGGACGAGAAACCCGACATCCTTTCTCACACCACATACACCCGCACGTCGCCGATGAAATGATTCACCGCGATAAACAGCTTGGCCTCGGCCGTGTCATAATCACCGGACCGGGACTCAATCGTATTCCCCAGCCCCGACGATCTCTTCCCCAGCAGTTCGACGTCGCCGATAAAACTCGATGATGTGCACAGCACCGGCATATCCGGCGGAACCAGCACCCGCACGTCGCCGATAAATCCCGATATCACCAGCCGATTCAAACCCGGACTCAGCTTGCCGCCGTGCAGTTTGATTTCGTTGTCGCCGATGAACGCCGACACTTCGATATTATGCAGTTCCACGCCTTTGCAATCGATGAACATATCTCCGATAAACTTCTGATACCGGACCTTCCCGCCCGTGTCCTGCCCCTGCCGCGTCGATTGGCCGCCGAACTCATAGGTGTACTTGTACGAGTACGGCCGCGGCCCGGGGCCTGATCCCGGCGGCGGGGGAGGCGGCGGTTGGTACTGTGCTTGTGACTGGTAGTTCGTCTCCGACTGGTAGTGCGCTTGTGATTGCCCCATTCCATCCGCCGAGGCCTGGGCGGCTTCCTTTTGTCTCCGAAGAATGAGCCAGATACCCACGGCGATCAGCGCGACCGGTCCGATAAAGCTGGTAATGTCGCCAAACGACAGGTCGAGGACATCCAGACTCACCAAAAGGAAGGCGGTTCCCAGTAGAATCAGGACTAATCCGAAGATGACTTTGGGGCCGCTCATAAACCTCTGTTTTTCACCATGCCTCTCATTAATGGTACGCAATATCGGCCGTTGAGTTACGGGACGCAAGGGGTTTGGTGCTCAACGGCTTAGGTCCGACCGCCTCTTGTTTCGTGGTCGGCGGACACTCCTGTCCGCCGGCGAAACCCAAGGTTCGCCGCTTGTAGGGCGGAACCGCTTCTGGTTCCGCCGTCTTTGTCTCCAAACCTGCCATCTTCTCCTATCCACCCACCGTAACTAGTGCTTGACACATCATTGGGGCAAAAGTAGATTACTTTTATCTGAGAGTCAGTTTCGCCTGAATCCGGCGACGCGATAGCTACTCTGCTTCTTCTCAGGCGAATCTGCGGACATCCGAATACGAATGACAAATTCCGGCAACGGCCGGATAAATAATAACGCGTAACGGAAGGAATCGGCCATGACGACGTTCCGAATGCTGTGTGTCGGATTTTTGGCCATCGCGGCGGTTGCGTTGGTGGGAACGTTCTCCCTTGCGGAAGACAGCGTGACCTTGCCGGTTGACGGAGAATCGGCCGGGCCGAAAGTTACAGGTTTTCTGACGGCGGATGGCCGGATTGATCTGGCGGCGTTGCGCGCTTCGGGGTATGAGGGAGGCCTCAATCTTGATGGCGCCGAGATCAACATTGATCCCCGGACAGGTGAACCGATAGTCGGGAGTGGGCCGGTATCGTCTGTGGCGGCGGCCCCGAATCCGTCTGACATCTACTGGGAGGACAACGGGCTTTATCCCCCGGGGGTAGCCGGCGACGTGAACGCCCTCGCCGTGTACCACGGCAAGCTAATTGTGGCGGGGCAGTTTTGGTCGGCGGGAGCGCTCATTACCAGGAACATAGTGGCCTGGGATGGAACGAACTGGTTGCCGCTTGGCAGTCCCCAGGGGGCGAATAGTCGGGTGATGGCGATGACAATTCTTGACGACAAGCTGATTGTGGGCGGTTGGTTCCGAACAGTCGGCGGTGATTCGATGCAAGCTCTCGCGATGTGGAATGATACTTCCTGGTCGGCGGTTGGCCCGCCGGTATGGAATAATGTTGAGGCCTTGGCCGTCTATGACAATCACCTTGTTGCGGCCGGAATGGCGACGATCGATGGGGGGCGCCAAAGTGTCGCTCTGTGGGATGGAACAAAGTGGAAAGATTTAGGAACCAACATGTCGGGAGGGGTCCGTGCCCTTGCCGTTGAGGGCAACAAGTTATATGCGGGTGGTTTTTTCTTCATACCGGGTGATGTACCTGCCAGGAATGTCGCCGTGTGGGATGGTACCTCATGGAGCTACGCCGCGGGTATGAATTTCGGGTATGTCTCATCGCTTACGGAGCGCGGGGGGTACCTCACGGCCGGCCACTGGAACGGTATTTCTCAGTGGGATGGCGCGCAGTGGAAGGCACTGCGAGGAAACCCCAATCTGCAAAATTCCGGGACGGTTGTGGCAATTGCCGACTATAATGGGGACCTGTACGCCGGAGGATCGCTCGGCAAGATCAATGATCAAGTTTATGCCCGGGGACTTATCAAATGGGATGGGTTGAAATGGAATCCGGTGAGCGAAGGTCCCGGAACCAGCGCTCCAATCACTCAATTGGCGATCTATGACGGCAAGGTGGTTGCCGCCGGGGCGTTCGTAAGGGCCGGCGGAGTGCAGGTCAACAAAATCGCCACATGGGACGGCGCTACCTGGTCGCCGTTGGGCCAGGGTGTTGAGGGCCAGATCCAGTCGCTTGCCGTCTATGGCGACAAGCTCATTGTCGGAGGCCTGTATGCCCTCAACGATGCCCCTGCTACGCGGAACATTGCGGCATGGGACGGTTCCGCCTGGTCGCCTATGGGGACGGGTGTGGACGGGGATCACCCCAGCGTGACTTCTCTGACCGTGTACCAGGGCAAGCTCATAGCGGGTGGTTACTTCACTCAGGCCGGCGGTGTCCCCGCGAACAGAGTTGCGTCCTGGGATGGTTCGTCATGGTCGGCGCTGGGAACTGGGATGGACAATTGGGTTTGGGCGTTGGAAGTCTGGAACGATCAGTTGGTAGCCGGAGGGTTGTTCACATCGGCGGGCGGTGTCCCTGCCAGACATGTTGCTGTCTGGAACGGTTCGTCATGGTCGCCTATGGATGTCGGCACCGAGCTTCCCGTGCGAACAATGATCAATTATGAAGGCAAGTTACTCGTCGGCGTTTCAGACTTTATCTATCTTCCCGGACCGCCATATTTCCTTGCCCCGTACGATATTCTCTCGTGGGATGGCATCGCATGGGCGCCGTTCGGCGGCTCTGGTCCAACGAGCGACATGACCCTGTACAACGGAACTCTCGTCGCTGTAGGCACGTTTGGGGTTCGCGCTTTCGAGAAAGGCCAGGGCTGGACACAGCTCGGCTCCGGAGTGGACTACTGGGCCGGCGCCGCGGTGGTTTACAATGACAGGCTGGTAATCGGCGGGGGCTTTTCATATGCCGGAAATAAGACGGCAACATTCCTCGCCACCTGGAATGGACCGATCGATTGCTGTCTCGGCAACCGGGGGAATATCGATTGCGATCCGGGGAACGCTGTTGATATTTCCGATCTCTCAGCGCTGATCGATCAACTGTTCATCAATCTGTCCGCCCCATGTTGTGCGAAATCCTCGAATGTCGATGCCAGTCTCGACGGGAACACCGATATCTCCGACCTCTCTGCGCTGATTGATCATTTGTTCATTAATTTCACGCCGCTTCAGGCCTGCAACTGACCTTGGCGGGTCATTCGCAGGCACGATACCGCCGCTCCCCATCCGGGAGCGGCTCTTTTTTAGCTCCGGGCGATCCTGCGGGCGGCCATCACTTGTTTATCAACGCGCGTCACTCTGGTCCGGATCTTTGGGTACCAACCAATAGCTTGGGAAGGTTTCAAGGCCGGTCAAGGGGTGAAGACTCTCTTTGAATGTCGAGGCCGATCTGTGCAGCTGGTAGTATTTGCCCACCGTATCTGTGTACCATGAAGCATCGAGCACCAGGAGCGAGAATCGGTGGGTCCGCAGGGCGGCGAACAACTCCGCCTCAAGCTCTTTCTTCATAGACGTGTCCGCGGCCGTTACATCGGACCATGCAATCTTGTGAAGCTGGCTGGATTTGCCGGCCAGCGTCGGCAGGTAGCCGTGGAAAGGCATCAGAACCTCGCCTTTCACGCGGGCCATGCTCCGTACGACCATCTGCGCCGATTCACGATCCCAGGCGCTCGGTATTTGATCGCCGGGTTTATAGGAAAAGAATACGAATTGCAGACCGAGCGCCGCATAGATCAGCGACGACAGCATTCTCCATCGCGCGGTGGCGCCTCGGGCAAACCGGTCGGCCAATTTCCAAATTCCTACCGCACCGCAGAGCGACAGCGCCGCGTATGCCGGCATGAGGACATTGTCATATCCCCCCTGATGCGCTCGCCCAAGCCAGCCGGAGACAAGAAAACCGCCCACAAGACAGAGCCACCACCAACGCTCACTCTTTCGGCTGTCGCCAATGCAGAGCCGGACACACGCGAATACTCCCAGTATGAGCACAGGCGCCTGTTTGAGGAGATCGACCGTCATAAAAGGCCCCAGCGTGGACCAGTCGAGCGAATGCCGGGATGGTACGGTGAGCACATAATAGAGGAACCATCCTCCGGTAAGGTAATTGGTCACGACAACCACCACACCTGACAATACCACCAGGGGTAGCACAAACCAGACGGCATTCTTCCGGTCGGCTATGATGCCGTACAAACACAAACCGGCCACCGCCGGGGCATACGATTGTTTGGTGAAAATCGCCAGACAGAGCCAAAGGGCCGTGACGAGTGACTCCCCGCGAGATTTCGCGAATCGTAACTGATACGCTCCCATGATGAGAAACAACAGGGCCAGCGAGTCGACCCGTGCCAGATCGAACCAGGCCCCGGTCACGCGGAATGTAGCCGCAAAGAGACCCGCCGCTACCAGTCCGACGGTCCAGTTCCCGCTTTCCCGGCGCGCCCAGATGAACAGGATGGTCAGGCATCCGAGCGATGCGGCCAGCGAGACAATCCGTAGTGGCAGAAAGCCGATGCCCGTGACTGTCGCCATGGCCGCGCTCACGTAGTAATAGAACGGTGTGTAGATGAACGCCACGAAATCCATGCTGGGGCGGGCGTAAATCGCCTGTCCGTCCAGCACTCGTGCCACATGATCAACCGTGGCACCTTCCAGCCATTCCAGTTCATACGGGTAATTGAGGCGCTGGAGTGCGATTGCGATATACAGGCCGATGAAGGCGAGGCCGATGCCGGCCAGGACGAGCTGGATGAACCGTATCAGACCGTCCCGGTTGCCGTATTTGCCGCTGGTGCGAGACACTCTGGTCAAATATACTGCGACGGCAGGCAAACGCAAGCCACCGCTCCTGACGGCCGAGGCCGTTCTCCTGCATTGAACCGACCAGAGGGCGTCGGGTTGGGGGATTAATGTGCGCGGCGCACTGTCCGCCGGGATTTAAGAAAGGCCATCTCCGAATTAAGATGGCCTTTCACTTTTCATCGCGTCCTCAATGTCACCGGCACGCCGCAGTGGGGGTGAAGTTGATGAACAAGTAATCAATCAGCGCCGACAGGTCCGAAATATCCGTCCCCGGTGCACCATCGATATTTGCTTCGTTTGGACAGCACAGAGGCGTAAATGCGATGAACAAGTTGTCGATCAGCGCCGAAAGATCAGAAATGTCCACTCCGTCGCCCGGGTCGCAATCGACATTCCCGGTGGCCGCCACACAGCAACAGGCATCGCCGATACCGTCGTGGTTGGCGTCGGCCTGGTCAGGGTTGGGGGCAAGGGGGCAGTTGTCGGAACTGTCGTAGACGTACCCGACCCCGCAGGTACCCGCGAAGACCTGGCGGCTATTCCGTATGCCGAAGCCGTCACCGTCGGGATCGGCATAGCAGGTGATGTTGTCAACGCCATCGCAGTTCTGGTCGATGCCGTCCGCGACAATTTCCGTCGCCCCGGGGTGGATGTCGCTGTGGGAGTCGTCGCAGTCACTATTGGTCAGCGCATATCCGGCGCCGCATGATCCGACGACATCCTGACCCGGGTCGGCGGCACTGCCGAAACCGTCTCCGTCGGCATCTACATAACACACGACCGATTGGGTAAAGGTCTTGACGCCGCTGGAACCCGAATAGCCGTTCTCTCCAGGACTACCATTCCCGCTTGCGATATCATCCTTCTCTCCATATCCCCCGTTGCCGCCGTTGGCGTCGAAGATAGCGCCGACGCCTCCGGAATATTCGACCGCGCCTCCGCTCGAGGCGTAAAGCGTGTTCCGTCCGCTTCCGTACGCTCCGCCGAGGCCGCCGGCGCCGCCATAGACGTTTACGGTGCCGAGGTTGGTGAGAACGGCATAGACAATGTTGACCGTTCCCCCGCTACCGCCATTGCCGCCACCGCCCCCGCCGCCTCCCCCGCCGGCCAGGTCGCGACTAAAGAACAGAAGCTCGGTGTAAGATACATATCCGCCTTGGGCTCCTATACTGCCGTTGCTTCCGGGAAAGCCGTTGGCATGGATGACGCCGATGTTATTCAGTTCGTGAGCATAGATTCGAACTTTTCCTCCGCCTGTACCACCCTGACCGCCGTACCCGCCGTTGCCGCCGTAAGCGGTCTGGGAGTTGTTGGGATCGTGAGTTCCTCCGCCTCCGCCGCCTCCGCCGCCTCCATGCCCGCCGGTCCCTGCCCCAACTATGCCACCAATACCCGCCCCGCCGTTTGCTCCTGCATTGCCCGATCCTGCCGCGCCCCCTGCCCCGGCGGAACCTCCGTTCCCCCCTTTTCCACCCGAATAAGAGTCGGTGATCGTTCCGCCGTTCAGCAGGACACCGCTGACTCGTACATCGTAGCCGCGCGTTTCAAGTTTGGCGCCGGCCAAAATTGTGAGATTGGAATAGTTCATGTTCTTGGCGAGATACTGAGTTCCGGAAACGGTGAAGGCGCCGTCGGAGCCGTCGCCGTAGAGCTGGGCTTGCGGCGATTCGATGACCAGACCGAACGCCACGATCAGCGCGCCGATGAGGCCGCCAAAAAACGGACGCGAAACACCAGTTGGCCGAGATCGCTCTTTCGAGTAGTGCATTAGATTGTCCTTTCGAATATTGTTAGACTCTGCGATTTCATTGTAACAGTCGGCGATACCGGTCTGCGGGTCGGTGCGTGGTGTGACACGACAGGCCGGTTGCAGATGATCGGATTACGCGGACGCCGACGCGAACGGCACAACGTCAATACCGTGTGATTAGTCCATGAGACCTCCCATACGGATGTGATGTACGCTGTGCGACGCGCGAAGTTGCCGATTTTATTTGATACTCTTAACGCGGATTGTATTCATCAATAATACGAATGCGCCCCCGCCTGGTCTCTTGTAGGCAGGTTTGTCTTCAAACCTGCCATCTTCTCCCGCGGCCGAGATGGCGGATTTGTGCGTGGTGGACG
>JACRAV010000430.1 GCA_016213305.1 Candidatus Zixiibacteriota bacterium
AACACGATTGAAGACGGCGTGCTCGTGGCGGATGAGACGGGACGCGTGGTGTATTTCAACCAGGCCGTGACCCGCCTGCTCGGGATGCAGGAGGGGCAGTCCGAAGGCCAGCACGTGAACCAGTTCCGGCGGTTGAAAAACCTGCAGGTCACGGTGGACCTGGGCTCGACGAAACTCACGCCCGCGCTCGCGCGCGAGATCGACGCCCTCGGGCCGGTCAGAAAGACGATCGCGCTCGGGCCGTCGTTCACCAAGACGTCGCTTGACCGGCTCGCGGCTCTCAAGAACATCGAACTGCTATACGATGCCCGCGCCGGGGACCTCTCCGCCGAGGATCTTTCGATGCTCGCCGACCTCCCGATCGTCAGGCGCGTGCTGGTCCGCTCGACCCTGCCGCCGGCCGAGTTTCGGAGGTTCGAAGGCATGAAGAACGTCGTGCTGGTCGTGGAGGTCGACCGCGACACACTCCAGGACGAAACGGCGACTGTGCTGTCGGCGCTCAAGATCCCCGTCGTCCTGCGGGTGTCCGACACTCTCGACGACGAAAAATACCGCGCGCTCTTCATCCTGGACGGTTTCAGTCTCGAAGTCACCCCCGTCAGCCCCGACCGAATCCGCCAGCGCCTGCTGGACATGCTCAAACGCACCGACCCGTGAACAGTTGGCCGGCTCGCGGGAAACCCGGCCACACCGTTCACCTCAACACGCCGTGCGGCAGTGATCTGCGCGAGATTTCTGTTGACATTCCGACCAGGTCTCTGCGAAAATACTGACCGACAGTTGACCTCACAGGGTTTTTCGGTTTGGGCAAGGGGACTCTCGTGATTCGACGCTCATACCAAAAGGCAATTCAGCAATCGGGGACTTGGGCAGTCCGCGCGTTCGCGGTTCAGGAAGTCGGCATCGCGCCGAACGCGTTGCCACACACTGTCCGTATCCCACGGCACGAATCTTGCTCTGTCTGTCTGTCTGTCTGTCTGTTTTCCCGTAGATCGTCTCCCGCTTTCTTCTGCGCCAATCCAACATCCGCGGCCAGTTCACCCGAAAAGTGGCCTACGCCCAGAGCCACTTCGGCAAGTTCGACAAGAAACTCGAAGAGTTCGGCGGGAGAATCGCCGGCACGGGCAAGCGCGGCGGCAAGAAGACCGCCGGCGGAACGCAGAAATGACGGCAGGAACAAAAAATAGACCGCCGGATCGGTCGATCCGTCGGTCGATCGAACGATTTGCAAGGCGGATCGAACGTTCCAAGCGGCAGATCGAACGGTCTCGACTGTTTCAACGACGATCCGGGCCGTGGATCGGACGATTCGGGCGGGAGATCGCACGATAGTTGACGCAGATGGAGCGGTCCGGGAGGCAGATCGAACGTGCTGAGAGGAAGATTGAGCGATCCGGGAGGTTGATCAGAGGAGGCGGATTGAGAATCGGCCGATCTTCGAAGAAGAACGAACGATCGGCGAAGTGGGTCGCGGGGACGAAGTGCCTGATCGAACGGTTCCCCCGGCGGACCAAATGATCGAGCGGGCCGAGCGGCCCATCTGCCGGCAGAAAAGGACGGGCTTTTCACTGGTTGGGCGTCGAGGCGCGTTTTACAAGGAGGGTCGGCCATGAAGACAAGAGTTGAAGCCGCCGTGTTGTTCGTAACAGTTCTCCTGATTTGCCAGCCGGCCCATGGATGGGACTACGACAGCAACTTCCAAACAAGCGTGTCTCGGTAACGGCGGCTCCGACGGCGACCCCGAATGCCACCCCAGCGGGAAGGATGTCGATTTCCAGTTCATCATCAAAAAGAACTCGTTTGAACTTCTCGCCAAAGATCTCTTGAAGAAAGTCGATTGGGATCCGCTCCAGAAGGCCATCGAGGAGGAGTTGAACGAGGAACTGTTCGAACTTGAAGTCGTTGTGACCGCTGACCGTTGGCTTTCTGGAGGTGACTATGAAATAAGTCTGCGCGTGGCGTACTATCACCACGAAAACCGCGACTCCACGGTCTGGTCCGGGCCACCTTGGGCTACGGCAAAAGACGCATTTGATCTGAAGCTCAGATACCTTCCGCAGGCCATAGGTACCGTCAAGTACGTAGGTGAAGGTGACAGTTTCCCCATCCACGACAATGTGACCCTTGGATTGACGAACCGGGGCTACGCATGTCTGCCGGCCACGTCCCCGTGTATTGCGTCGGGCGTTAGCGGAGCTATTCTCGGAAGCCAGGATGAAACCCATGTGGGACTGGGAATCGTGATCATGGAATTGGGGATAGACCGGTTCCTGCGAGGGGTCTTCCCGGATGGCCTCTGGACCGTGAAGGACACTACGAACAACGACCCCACGCCGGGTCATTGGTACGACATCGTTTGGCACCAGTTTCTCCAGACGCAAAATCTGCTGATCTTCCCGGTGGAAATCCGGGTCAATGGCATTCCGTACAATATTCAAGGCGAAGGGCACGTCGAGGAGGACTTCGGTCTCCATCG
Source organism: Candidatus Zixiibacteriota bacterium (assembly GCA_016213305.1). GTDB lineage: Bacteria > Zixibacteria > MSB-5A5 > GN15 > FEB-12 > JACRAV01. Next base: position 2,477 of record JACRAV010000430.1, read on the forward strand.
TGATATCGAGACGATCGTCGCCGAAAGGGCTCCATATCCGACCGATGATGCCCTCGTGATCGTGGATTGGCGCATCTTCATGAGCCGGATCTACGCCAACCTGTCGTATATCGGAGAAGGCTACCAATCGAAGATGAACCAAGAGTTCGCCTACAAGATCGGCCAATTGAAGGAGGGGGAGAGCGATCGCATGATCGAGTCGGCGAATCTGAGATTTTTTTGGGGACAGTCTTCGATTCTTCTCGACGGCACGTTCGACTTCGGCGACTGTTGGAAGGCAAACGGCACCATCTATTGCCGATACATCGAATGCCCGTACATTCCATGGTCTGTTTGCGACCCCGTATGGGCACAAGTGAACGTTTTCCAGAGCATGCCAACTGCTTTGATATCAATAGATGAACTCGACTTCGAGAGTAGGTCATGCAACCTCTGCTACACTGTTTGGGACTGGTTCAGCGATCCTCCGATGCAGGATGAAGTGGACAAGGTGATGAAGAAATTGGATTTCGGTTTGGCCGGAGGACAGGATTCAAACAGGCCCGTAGGCGCGCG
>JACRAV010000421.1 GCA_016213305.1 Candidatus Zixiibacteriota bacterium
CCGGCGCGCCATTCGATGATGATCCGCAGGTCTCCACCGGCGTACTCACGCGGGCATTCGATCAGGCGCGGCGCGACCGATCGGTGAAAGGAATCGTACTTCGCATAGATTCCCCCGGCGGCGATGCGCTGGCCAGCGATGCGATTCATCGCGCTTTTGCCGTCGCGGCCAAAGCCAAACCGAGCGTGGTGTCGATGGCCGGAGTGGCGGCGTCGGGCGGATACTACATCGCCACGCCGTCGTCACATGTCTTCGCCAGCCCTGGGACGGTCACCGGCTCGATCGGGATTTTCGGCGGCAAACTCGATATGAGCGGGATGTATCAGAAAATCGCCCTCGGCAAGGAATTGTACACGCGCGGGCAGTATTCGGGGATGTTGACAGCTACCCGTCCGTTCACCGACGACGAGCGCCAGAAGTATATGGAGCAATTGCGCGCATTCTACGATCACTTCGTTGACCTGGCGGCAACGCGAAGCCGACTGAGCGCCGACTCGGTGGATCATCTCGGACGGGGACGGGTGTGGAGCGGCGAGGAAGCCAAGGCCAATGGGCTGGTGGATGATCTGGGCGGGTTGTGGGAGTCGCTGGCCTATTTGCAGAAGCAGACCGGAGTCACTCGTTACCGTGTCGAACTGTACCCTCGTCGGCGACCTTTGTTTGTCTGGCCGGGGAGAAATCTATTGTCGATGGCGGTGAAATTCATCGCCGGCGGACGCGAGGAGCTTCCGACTGCGTTGACATCCACCGACCCGGATTCGGAGGGACTGATCCTCGCCCGGATGCCGTACGACCTGAATATCCGCTGACCCCGATTCGCAAAAGGGGTTGAATCCGGCGTCGCGCCGCGCTATGTTGTTTCGCAATCAGCGAACGAAGAGGACACAATGAGCCGTACACATCGCATCTATCTCGGTGGAGAATGGGTTGACCGCAGAAGCAGAATCCCCGTCCGTTGTCCGTATGACGATTCTCTGGTCGGAACGGTGGCTGCGGCCTCTGCCGAAGATTTCACCGAAGCCATAACGCGAGGCGAGAAAGCATTCGCGCTCACGCGGGAACTTCCGGCCTATGCCCGTGAATCCGCGTGCAAAAAGGTAGCCGCCGCGCTCGAAGAGCAAAGCGAGAAGTTCGCGGTGATGATGTCCCGCGAACTGGGCAAAGCGCTGAAAGAGTCGCGGCTCGAAGTTGCGCGAGCAGTGGGGATTTTCCGCACCTCGGCCGAAGAAGCCAAGCGGATCGGCGGCGAGATCATCGATCTGGACTGGACCGCCGGAAGCGAAAACCGATTAGGACTCGTCAGGCGATTTCCGATGGGTGTGGTGGGGGCGATCACCCCGTTCAATTTCCCCCTCAATCTGGTGGCGCACAAGATCGGGCCGGCGATGGCCTCCGGAAACGCGATTGTTCTCAAGCCGGCCAGCAAGACGCCCATCATCGCGCTCATGCTGGCGGAACTGATCGAGACCTGCGGGTATCCGAAAGGGGCGATTTCCATTCTGCCCGGACCGAGCGAGGCGGCCCGGCCGCTGATCGACGATCCGCGCGTCAAATTGATTACATTCACCGGTTCCGACACGGTCGGCTGGTGGATCAAGGAACAGTCCGGGAAGAAGCCGGTGGTGCTGGAACTGGGCGGAAACGCCGGAGTGATTGTGGCGGATGACGCCGATCTGGGTTGGGCCACCACCCGTCTGTTGTTCGGCGCTTTCGGCGTGGCGGGGCAGTCGTGCATATCGGTTCAACGCATATTCGTTCATGAAAAGGTGTATCCGACGTTCCTGACTCTGTTCAAGAAGAAAATTCGCAAACTGAAACTCGGCAATCCGCTCGATCCGGCCACCGATATCGGCACTATGGTTGACAGCGAGGCGGTAGGCAAAACGGTCGCGCTGGTGCGCCAGGCGGTGAAGGATGGCGCCAAACTGCTCATCGGCGGCAAAGCGAGCGGGCGCGCCATGGAGCCAACCCTGCTGGCCAATGTCAAACACACCGCGCCGCTCTGTGCCAAAGAAGCATTCGCCCCGGTCGCGGTGGTCGAGACGTACCGGCATTTCGAACGGGCGGTGGCCTCGGTAAATGATTCGGTTTACGGACTGCAGGCAGGGGTGTTCACGAACCGGATGGATGACATCATGCGGGCCTTCAAGCACATCGATTGCGGCGGCGTGGTGATCAACGATGTTCCCACGTATCGGGTGGATCACCAGCCATACGGCGGTATTAAAAACTCCGGTCTGGGGCGCGAGGGCATCCGATATGCCATCGAAGATATGACCACCGTCAAAATACTCTCCCTGAATCCGAGATCGTGAAAGGATCGGCTATTCAATGAGCATCACCTATTCAATCGAGCCGGATTTGCCGGCCGGGGAATATATCGACGTACTCAACAAATCCGGATTGGGGGTGCGGAGGCCGGTGGATGACCCGGAGCGCATTCAGCGCATGATCGATTGTGCCGGGGTCGTGCTGTGTGCCCGCGATGACGGCCGACTGGTCGGGGCGGCGCGCTCGATCACCGATTTCAGCTACTGCTGTTATCTGTCCGATCTGGCGGTGGACAAAGCGTACCAGGGGCGCGGTATCGGGCAGGAGTTGATTGCGCGGACGCAGGAAGTAATCGGCGAGGAGTGCATGCTCCTTCTGCTGGAGGCGCCCATGGCTAGGGGGTATTATAAGCATGTCGGGTTCGAGCCGGTGGAAAACGGCTGGATACTCCCCAGAAAGAAGTGAACAATTCAGGTCGGCCGGGTGTTACGGTCAAAAAGAAAAACCCTGGAACGCGGAGAACACAATGAAACCCAATATCGGACAGACGGATCGAATCGTTCGAATAATTATTGGCATCGCGATCATAGTCGCCGGAATCACCCTGCACACCTGGTGGGGACTGGTGGGACTGCTTCCCATCGGTTCGGCGCTGGTGCGATTCTGCGGATTATACCCGGTGTTGAAGATCGACACCACGGGCGCGCGCGATAAGAAAGAGAGCGCATGAACGCGACGGCGCGCAAGGGATCGGGGATGTTGTTCGGCGCGCACGAGTCGATCTCCGGGGGCGTGTTCAATGCCGTCTTGCTCGGCAAAGAGGCCACCTGCGACACCATACAGATGTTCAACAAGTCCAGCAATCAATGGCGGGCGAAAGCACTCGGGTCCGACGAGATCGATCAGTTTTTCAAGGCGATCAGCGGCACCGGGGTGAGTGTTTCGACCTCCCACACCAGTTACCTGATCAATATCGCGTCCCCCGATCCGGCGCTGAACCAGAAGTCGTACGCCGCTCTGAAGGAAGAAATGGAGCGGTGCGAACTGCTCAAGATCCCGAATCTAGTCCTGCATCCCGGTTCGCATGTCGGGTCCGGCGAAGAGCCGGGACTGAACCGGATTGCCGACAATATCAACAAGATGTTCGGCGAGCTGAAGGACAACCATGTCCGCCTGCTTCTGGAAACCACCGCCGGCCAGGGGTCCAATTTGGGGAGCAAGTTCGAGCAGTTGGCGTATATCATAGAAAAGATCGAGGACACCGCGCATATCGGGGTTTGTCTGGACACCTGCCACGTTTTTGCGGCGGGGTACCCGATCACCGATCCGGCCGACTACACGAAGACCATGAAGTCTTTTGACGAAATCATCGGGCTTGACCGGCTGGGCATCATCCACATGAATGACAGCATGAAACCGTTTGCTTCACAGCGCGACCGCCACGAGCATATCGGGAAGGGGTGTATCGGAGTGGAGGCGTTTCGAAATATCATCAATGATCCCAAACTGAAGAAGATTCCGAAGATTCTCGAGACCCCGAAGGGCGAAGATGTCGCCGAAGATATCGAGAACCTGAAAGTCCTGCGCTCTTTAGTCGCCTGACCTGTTCCGGCGCATTCGCCGACCGATTTATCGCATTGTCAGAGGGGAACTTGGCGGAATTTCTGTGCTCTTGACTTCACCTCTTGAACTCGTTTATTAGCCCATCTACGTACCTGAGGAAAGGATGACCGCAGATATTAATGAGCGTTGATACCGAACTGATAAATACCCCTTTTACGTCATACCATATCGCCGCGGGCGCCAAAATGGTGCCATTTGCCGGCTACAACATGCCGGTCCAGTACAAAGGGATCACCTCGGAGCATCTGGCGGTCCGCCGGAATGTCGGGCTGTTTGATCTGTCCCACATGGGCGAGTTCGAAGTCTCCGGGTTGGGAGCGTTGGAATTTCTCCAGAGCGTCACCACCAACAATGTCGCCGCGCTGACGCCGGGGAAAATCCAATACAGTTGCATGACTGACGCCGAAGGCGGCATTGTCGATGACCTGCTGGTCTATCGGCTCGCCGACCGATTCTTTCTCGTCGTCAATGCCTCGAATATCGCCAAAGATTTTGCGTGGCTTGATTCGCACAAGCCAAAAGGTGTCGCGCTGGTTGATCGCTCCCGCGAGCTTGGTCTGCTGGCGATTCAGGGACCGAACGCGCAGAAGGTGATGGCACAGCTTACCGATTACGACCTTGATTCGATGCCGTACTACACCTGCGCGAACGCCAGAGTGGGCGGAGAGGAATTACTTTTCTCGCGCACCGGGTACACGGGTGAGGACGGATTCGAAATGTACATCCCCAACGCCGCCTGTGCGCGTCTGTGGGAAAAAGTGATCGCCGCCGGAACAAAACATGGCATAGAATTGATTGGTCTTGGGGCGCGCGATTCACTCCGGCTGGAGATGAAGATGGCCCTCTACGGGAACGACATCGACCAGACCACCACTCCGGTCGAGGCCGGGCTGTCATGGATTGTCGATTTCAGCAAAGATTTTGTCGGTTCGCCGGTGGTGAAGAAGCAGAAAGAAGCGGGACCGACGCGCCGCCTGGTCTGTTTGGAACTGGAAGGCAAGGTCTTCCCCCGCCATGGATACGATATCGCCGACGAGCGCGGAGTGATCGGAAAAGTCACCTCCGGAACGTTCTCGCCGTCGCTCCAGAAGCCGATCGCCCTCGGATATGTGCCGACCGACAAGTCCAAAATCGGCGCGACCGTTGACATTATCATTCGCGACACGCGACACCGCGCGGTCGTGGTCAAACCACCCTTTTACAAGCAAGCGAGCCACCGGTAACCTATGCAAGCCGAACTGTATCTCACGCCGATCCAGCTGACCCGAATATCCGCCGAAAACCGCACGGTGGTGGTGATCGACGTTCTTCGCGCGACCACCTCGATTTGCGCCGCCCTGAACGCCGGCGCCCGCGGTGTGATCCCGGTCGATGAGCCGGGCGAGGCGGGGGAAGTCTGGACCAAGATCGGCAGTGACAACGCGGTGCTGGCCGGCGAACGCGACGGCGTTAAAATCGAAAACTTCACCCTCGGGAATTCGCCTGCGGAGTTCACGGCCGCATCGGTCGGGGGTAAGTTTGTCATCCTGACCACCACCAACGGAACGCCGGTCTTCGCCAATGCCCTCAAAGCAGGCGCGGTGATCTCCTGCGCGCTGGTCAATGTGTCGGCGGTGGCCGAGCGGGTGGCCGCCGAAGACCGGGACCTGATTATCATCTGCTCTGGTCGCGAAGGGAACTTTTCTATCGAAGACACC
>JACRAV010000040.1 GCA_016213305.1 Candidatus Zixiibacteriota bacterium
CGATCGCAATAGATTCCGTTATCACGGCCGGGTGAAAGCCGTGGCTGAAGGCGCGCGCGAGGGCGGCCTGAAGTTCTAATAAATATTGAGATGCAACGAAGGTGCGTGAGGTAACGATTGGCAAAGTTTGAACCAGAGACTTCCGAGTTCGAGGAAAAAGTAATAAGCGTCAACCGCGTCGCCAAAGTCGTCAAGGGCGGCCGTCGGTTCGGCTTTACGGCCCTTGTGACGGTGGGCGACCGCAGAGGCCGCGTCGGCATCGGACTGGGAAAAGCGTCCGAAGTATCCGACGCCATTCGGAAAGGGACCGAAGCCGCCAGACGCTCGATGGTGAGCATCACGCTGGTGAACGGAACGATCCCGCACCGTATCGACGGTGAATACGGCGCCAGCACGGTGGTAATGCGTCCGGCTTCGCCCGGAACCGGGGTGATCGCGGGCGGTGCGGTTCGCGCCGTACTCGAAGCTCTCGGCGTGCAGGACATCCTCACCAAGATACTGGGAAGCCGCAACCCGAACAACGTGGTGAAAGCCACGCTCAACGGTCTTCAGGCGCTGAATACCCGCGAGCAGGAAACACAGTACCGTCAGACAAGCTGAAGAGGCGCACCCTTACCGTACAGGAACGTGATCAGATGGCAAAGCTGAAAGTGACACAGATACGCAGTACCATTGACTGCAAGGAACCCCAGAAGCGGACGATTATCGCGCTTGGCCTGGGTAAGATTCGCCGCATCGCGGTGCACAACGACACGCCGGCGATTCGCGGCATGGTGCGGGCGGTGGCCCACCTGGTCAAAGTCGAGACTGTTTCGTAAGACGTCCCGGAGGAGAACATAGCAATGAAGTTACACACCCTCAAACCTTCGGCCGGTTCGACCAAGACCCGCAAGCGGGTCGGTCGTGGCGCCGGTTCCGGCTTGGGCGAAACGTCGGGTCGCGGCCACAAAGGCGGCAAGGCCCGATCCGGCTTCAAGCATAAATGGGGATACGAAGGCGGCCAGATGCCGATGCATCGCCGCGTGCCGAAATTCGGGTTCACCAATCCCTTCCGGCAGGAATTTCAGATCGTGAATCTTGAGGACCTCGTCCGCTGCGAAGGGTCCGAAATCACCGGTAAAACGCTGGCGATGGCCGGTCTGGTCAAGAATGCCGACCGTCCGATTAAAGTCCTCGGCAACGGCTCAATCGAAAAGCCGTTCACCGTCAAGGCCCAGGCGTTTTCCAAATCAGCCAAGGAAAAGATCGAAGCCGCAGGCGGCAAGACCGAGGTGGTGACGTGTTAGAAACTTTTCGTTCAATATTCAAGATCGAGGAGTTGCGCAAACGGATATTACTGACGTTTGCGCTTTTGGTTGTCTATCGGATCGGCGGTCACATCCCGACGCCGGGCGTCGATGGTTCAATCATCGCCAATGCCCTGGCCAGCCAGGGGACGATTTTCGGGCTGATCGACCTGTTCGCCGGTGGCAACTTCGCCAAGGCCACCATTTTCGCGATGGGCATCATGCCGTACATCTCGGCGTCGATCATGTTGCAGTTGCTGGGCACGGTGGTGCCGTATCTGCAACGGCTCCAGCGCGAGGGCGAAGAAGGCCGCCGCAAGATTACCCAATATACGCGCTATCTGACGGTGGTGATCGCCGCTTTGCAGGCGTGGGGCACCGCCGGATTTCTGGCCACCCTGTCCTTCGACGGGGTGCAGGCCGTGCATATGGATCACGGACCGTTTATCTTCCTGACCATTCTCACCTTCACCGCCGGAACTATTTTCATCATGTGGCTGGGTGAGCAGATCACGGAGCGCGGCATCGGCAACGGTACCTCGCTTATTATTTTCATCGGAATTATCGCGCGCTTCCCCGAGGCCATTATCACCGAAGTGGAATTGCTGTTGGTGGGCACACGGAGCGTCTTCACGGAGTTCCTGATGATCGCCCTGGCGCTTATTGTCATTGCGTCGGTCGTGCTCATCACCCGTGCCCAGCGCCGGATTCCGGTCCAGTACCCGAAACGGGTGGTGGGACGCCGGGTCTTTGGCGGGGCGCAGACTTTCCTGCCGTTGTCGGTTAATGCGGCCGGTGTCATCCCGATTATTTTCACCCAGTCGATCATGATTCTGCCGTCAACCGTCGCCCAGCTTTTCACGGAGACCGAGTGGCTCCAGAATCTGGTGTCCAAGGGTCTGGCGCCCGGCAGTTTCTGGTACTCATTCATATACATCCTGATCATTATCTTCTTCGCGTATTTCTATACGGCCGTGGTGTTCAATCCGACCGAACTGGCGGATAACATGCGCAAGAACGGCGGGTATATTCCGGGCATCCGTCCCGGCAAGAATACCGCCGACTATATCGAAAAAGTGCTGACCCGTATCACTCTGCCCGGCGCGCTGTTCTTTGCGGCGATCGCCGTACTGCCGTTTTTATTGATCGGCTCGTTCAACGTGAACTTCTTCTTCGGCGGCACCAGCATTCTGATTGTCGTTGGCGTCGCGCTCGACACCCTACAGCAGATCGAATCACACCTGTTGATGCGACACTACGACGGCTTCCTCAAAAAGGGAAGAATCCGGGGGAGGTCGTACTGACGTGAACCTGATCTTTCTTGGTCCTCCGGGATCAGGCAAGGGAACCCAGGCAATGAGATTGTCAAAGGCGCTGGGTCTGGTTCATCTCTCGACGGGAGATATGCTACGTGAAGCGGTAAAAGACGGCACCGTGCTCGGTCAGAAGGCCGAGGCCTACATGAAACGAGGCGAATTGGTGCCGGATGGGCTGGTGATCGGACTGATTGAGGAAAGAATCGGCAACGGTGGGCTCGGTAACGGGTTTATCCTCGACGGCTTTCCGCGCACGATTCCGCAGGCCGAACGTTTGAAACAGATGTTCGCCCGCAACGGAGTGGCGGTGGATCATGCCATTCTGCTGATGGTTGATGATGAAGAGCTTGTTCGTCGTCTGTCCGGTCGATTCTACTGTCCTACCTGCAAAGCCGGGTACAATTACCCTGCCCAGATGCCCGCAAAAGAGGGCGTGTGCGATCATGACAATGCTCCGCTGGCTCGGCGACCCGATGACGAAGAGTCGGTTGTGCGCAAGCGGTTGGACGTGTACAAGCGGCAAACACAGCCGATCGAAGATTTTTATCGTCACGAAGGAATGCTGACCGAGATTGACGCCGGGACATCCCCGGATGCGGTGTTTGCGTCGATTGTGAAATTGGTGAACTGAGTTTGGAGCCGTGATTACGTTGAAGACGAAAGAGGAAATAGAGATCATGCGCCGGGCCGGCCGCGTGGTGGCTCAGTGTCTCGACATGGTCGGCACGACCATCGAGGCCGGGATGACCACCAAGCAACTCGACCGGCTGATCGAGGATTTCCTGCTGTCCCATGGCGCCATACCGGCTTTCAAGGACTATCAGGGGTACCCGGCGTCGGCCTGTATCTCCATCAATGATGAAGTGGTACATGGGATTCCGGGGAATCGGGTGATCCGTGAAGGGGACCTGGTGAGTGTCGATGTCGGCTCTATTGTGGACGAGTATTATGGCGATTCGGCCCGCACCTATGCGGTCGGGCAGGTCAGCCGGGAAAAGCTCGCCCTGTTGGAAGGGACCCGGAAATGTCTTCAGGCCGGTATTGACAAAGCCCGGAAAGGCAATAAATTAGGCGAGATATCGGCGGCGGTTCAAAAGGCCGCCGAGGATCAAGGGTTTAGTGTGGTTCGTCAGCTGGTCGGCCACGGTATTGGTCGTCAGATGCACGAGGAACCACAGGTGCCCAATTTTGGTTCTCCCGACGACGGGCCGGTGCTGAAGGCAGGGATGGTCCTGGCGATTGAGCCGATGATCAACCTGGGCACGTACGACGTGCGAACCATGCCGGACGGGTGGACTATCGTAACGGCCGACGGCATGCCGTCGGCGCATTTTGAACACACCGTGGCGATCACCGATGACGGCCCGGATGTGTTAACTGTGGCATAAGGAGACTATGGCGAAAGAAGAGACCATTACCGTTGAAGGCAAAGTCGTCGAACCGCTTCCGAATGCGATGTTTCGCGTCGAGCTGGACAACGGTCATATTGTTCTC
>JACRAV010000432.1 GCA_016213305.1 Candidatus Zixiibacteriota bacterium
CGAGATGAACAACGCATCAATCAAACAGTGTACCCCACCCAACGGGTGGGATCATGATCACGGCCCGCACCCGCTCTTGTCCAGCGGCGTCAGCGAGATGAACAACGCGTCAATCAACCGTGACAAGTCCGAGATATCGACCCGACAATCGCCATCGAGATCGGCGATCTTGAGCGGAGTGATAGGCGTGAAATTGATAAATAAGTAATCAATTAATTGCGACAGATCGGCAATATCGGTGTTATTCGAGTGATCGATATCGCCGAGCGTCCAGATCCAAAACTCTTTCACCTTCGTACTTGGCGTCTGCGCGCCGAACTCGTCGATGGCGGTCACTTTCCACCACAGGTGCGTACCATTCGGGAACGAGTCGGGCGGCATCCAATAGGCCAACCAGATCGAGTCGATCACCTGCTTGAATTGAAACGCCGAGTCGACCGCAAGCTGGAGCTTGTAATGGACTTGCCACCGGGGATCGGGATCGCCGGTGAAAGTCCACCGGAAGGTCGGCCGCCGGTTATACAAAATCGGCCCGGTCGAATCGGGTGGGTCGATCAGGGCAAACGGATTTGGCGGCTCGTTGGCGTTGTTGGCGATGAAGAACCACATCGGCGACCAGGGCGAATATTCGAAACCGTCGAACGCCCGCGCGTGCCAGTAGTAGGAACGGTTGTCGTCGAGCGGCGGAAAAACAGTCCAGTGGGTCGAGTCCGGGGTGTGCATCTCCGGCATATGTGTCCCGGAGGTCACCAATTGAGTCAGCATACTGTCGCGGTACACCTCAAAATCATACCAGAGCGGATCGTGCTCGGCATCGGTGGAGTTGACAACTTCCAGATCGGGAGTTGTAGTGGTGACTATGTTCGGCCATGTCGGTGAGCACGGTTTCGGAGCCGTGGGGGGCGAGTTCATGTGGAAGGAGGTGTAGTACCAATTCGACCACGACGTCCCGTCGCTGATGCGCAGTCGAAGGTAATATGTCTGCCCATCGACGAGAGGAGCGCCGGCGTAGGTGACGAAGGTATCGGGCGAATTGAATGGGGCGGGATTCCACTTATCTGCTATGATCCAGCCTGAATCAGATCCGACTCTCAACTCAAAGCCAACTTGACTCCTGTTGCCAATGTTTCTGGTGCTCCATGCGAAAATCGGATTTTGTGAAACGACGTGGATTGAATCTGAAGCATTCTCAATGGATACAGATCCAACTGACAGACCGGTGCGCAACAGAGGTAGTGCGGCTCGCATGAATGCCGCCGTGGAACCGCCTAGGTCCATTGACACAAACAACACTCTGCCTGAGTAGGAAGGAAAGTAGTAACTATATAATGACTTTCTGGAGCCAAACTGGAGACATGAATCGGACCATTGGACTCTCTCAGAAACCACTGACAAGGAATCGACTACGCCTGCTTGCGAACATATTGCACCTGCACTTCCGACTGGGAAACCCGAGCTCCATGGGAGACCGTAAACGGAATCGTCTATCAGATGTGCAGTCCCGCCGCCATTGACGTAAAACTGTCCGCCGATGAGGTCCGATATGCCAGAAAGGTCTTGTCCCCCCGCGAGGTTGATGGGCGTGCCGGCCGTCATTATTAGGGAGTGACCACTTTGAACAAAAGAACGTAGCGAATCTACCATTGCGGGTGTCCCGTACCCATCCATAACCACAATCGAGTATAGTGTCCAATTTACGGGGTTCGTAATCAGGCGAAAAGAGGTGTCTTCAAGAATTGCTCTCAACCGTGTTACACCGAAACAGCTCGACCCGCCTGGTGCGTCACCGCAGTTAGTAAGTATAACGCCTGTATCGGGTGGCGTGGATTCGACCGCCGCATCTATCCCCGCCTGAATCGTCGGTTGATCCGCCGGAACTTGAATTGTTGCCGCCGAGGCCACCCCCGCCATCAGCACCACGCAAACCGAAATTATAACCCTGAACATACTTATCTCCGAAACCGAGATTTTGAGATGACTCTTATAAGATACCTAGCAGGGTCAACCTGTCAATGATATTCCCTGCCTGTCCCCCACCCCCTGCCAACATTCCAAGTCAGGCCGAGCTTGTCGAGGCCTTTTCCAATTCCGGAGGAATCACCCCTCGACAGGCTCGGGGTGACTTGTGCGGCGAATCGCTCTGGTTTGTGGGCGGCAGGCATCCTGCCTGCCCCGAACAAGCGGGCACGTAGGATACGTGCCGCGCACTACAAGATGGCGGAACCAGAAGCGGTTCCGCCCTACAAGAAAATGGCATCAAGCGAGGACGCATGACGCC
>JACRAV010000427.1 GCA_016213305.1 Candidatus Zixiibacteriota bacterium
CATTCTGAAAGATGATCGTCATACCATCTGGAAAGGGATGCGAAGTTTGAAACTGCCGTTTCTGGCGCAGTACAGTAACCCAGCCTCCCGGTACACAGTCCGTAGAGATGACCGCGCTTCCCGTTATGGAATCATGCCATAGAAATGTGACATTTTGTTCGCACAGAGAGTCGCTTGAAAACAGTACGGACCTCGCAAATGCACTCAAGCGAGCATCGCCGGCTAGACAAGGATTTCCCAGTGCGGCACACAAGACCGCACACCGTATCAATCCAAGAAGTCCCAAGAAACGCTTAATCCTTTTCATATCATTGCCTCACCTCCGCCCGTTGTTGTAGGGCAGAACCCGGCGAAGCGAAGCGGTTCTGCCGTTCCTACAGAGAAGATGGCGGAACCAGAAGCGGTTCCGCCCTACAAGAGCTTTCATTGCATAGTCTCCTTATTGCTTCACCTCCGCCAGCACGAAATACATCGGATTGAAGATGATCGCCTTCGGCGCGCCTTCGATCGGAATCGTGAAATCGCACGACGGTTTGTCAATCCATTGCCGAATCCAGGCCGACCCGCCCGCCCGGAACTGAATCTCCAGCGGCACGATCATTTTGAAATCCGCCGGCACCTCGCGCTGATCGACATGGCAATGCGCCAGGTATCGTCCGGTCGAGTCCTGATCGACCGTATAGCGGAACTCGTAGGTCGGAATGACATTGCCGTACACCCACTCGTTGAAAAACCAGGTCAGATCGCCGCCGACATACTTCTCGGCCAGCGCTTTGAAATCACGGGTATTGGCAAAACGGTCGCGGTACAGCGTGTGGAACTCGCGCATCATGGAATAGAATGCGGAGTCGCTGTAGGTGTTCAAGTCCAGCAGAATCCCGCGGAGCATGTGCAGGATGTAGGCCCCCTTCTTATAGATGATGAGGTCGTAGTCGTCAGGGGATTGGGTGGTTGAGGTCCGGTACCCCAGGATGAGCGGACCGGCCTGCTGGCGATCCTTGAGGAAATACTTGTTCAAGGTGGCGATGTCTTTGCGGTCCCGGTCGAGCCAGTAGAGCATCCGGTCGTTCCCCATCGCCCGCTGAATATACAGCAGAGCGCTGTACGAGGCGAAACCTTCGCTCAACCACTGGTCGTGATACGTTTCCCAGCGCGTGCCCACCCCCCACCATTGATGGGCCGCCTCGTGAGCGCGATGCATCCGCTGGAAACCGAACTGGTCGGTGGTGAAAAATGTTTTGTACGAGAGCGCCACCAGCCCCGGATACGCGTACGAGGCCGTTGAGTCCGTCAGATCGGTGGCCACCAGATGTCGATACGGCACCGCGCCAAAAAGCGAAGTGTAGAGACTATAGCTGGCATCAAGATCTTCCGCCACCTGCTTTTGCATGTCGCGCCCCGCAATGCCCAGACCCTCCGCGTATTCATCCGGATTGACCGACTCTGCCTTCCAATCTCTCAGGGCGTCGGTTGTATCGCTGGCAATGTCAAGCGTCAGGGGACGTTTGACGTTTCTGGCGGCCATCGCCCGGTGATGTTCTTCATTGAAGTAGATATCCAGCGCCCCGGTACCGTCGAGCGGGTACGCATACTTGGTCAGCGTTCCCAGATTAAAGGTCGCCCAACCGGCCGGGTTGGCCATCCGCCAGCGGGTCCGCAGAACGTTGCCGATAATCTGCGAATCCACCCGTTGACCGGTCGCGATAAAGGCATACTGGCCCGGCGATTCGAAAGTCATGTCGAAGGTGGTATTGATCCGGTAGCCGTAGCGCGGATACCAGCTCCCGCCGGCCGTGACCAGAAACACCCCCACCTGCGCCCTGGCGATTTCGCCGTGATAGTAAAAGGCAAGCGTGGTTGTATCGCCGACGGTCAGCGGCTGATCCAGCATGACATACAGGGCCTGATTCTTGTTCTTTTCCTTCTTCCAGCGGACAAATTCAACTTTGCGGCCCGACGGATCGATGATGCTGTCCACGCGGAGTTTCTCGTGAAGCCACAGTTCCAGGAGCTGGGTGCGGGCGATTTCTGAAACGAACCTCAGCGCCGCCGACCCGGTATATTCCCCGCCCCAGTCAATGGAGCCGTTCAGATCATAGTGAAGCGCTTTGATCTCATCCCTGTCGATCCCGTTCAACCGCTCAAAGGTGGTGTCGGCATAGACCGAATACTGGCAGATAGTCTCCAGAAACCAATCGACGATCATCTCGCGGTATTTCTTGGACAGCGACACTTCTTCCCGCTGGTACGGATCGAACATATAGACCAGATCGCCGGCGTGGTCCCCCGGCACGCTGACCGCCAGAAACGGCTTTGATCGCGGCGCGACCAGATTCTTGAGGGTGGCAAACGGCACGCCATAATCCTCTTTGATGACCAGCGGCGACCAGCGCTCTTTGAGTGTCATCTTTGGAAGAACCTTGAACTTCGGGAGCGTCGTCTTCTCCAGACCCGCCTTCAGCCGCTCGTCCATCGACTGGTTGAAAAGCAAAAGGGCGCTGGGACATTTTCGGTTCAACGAATCGGTTTTGAGAAACCGCCGAATCTGCTCCTGCTCCATCGTCAGCGGGGGCCGGAACTGAAACAACGCCTCGCCCGGAGTGATTGGATCGTCAAGGAACATCGCGCCGTAAGTTACGGTCTCGCTGTCGATCGTCACCGGCCTGAGAAAGACGAGATATCCGTGCGACAACTTGAGGGTGAAGTCGGTTTGCGTTACGGTGAGCGTATCCACCCGGTATATCTCGGACGTCGAAAGCTCCGGTCTGAGCATCTGATCAAAGGCCGTCTTGAGCGACTTACTGCCGGCGGCCGACAATTGGGCCGGTGACATGCCGAGACAGATCGAGGTGATGAAAATGATCTTACTCAGATATCGACGGACAATCTGATTCATAGGTTCCCTCTGATCCTTCACGGTCGGTATTCGCGCACATAGGCCATCCGCTTCTTGAGCGCCGGATGGGAGTAAAACCAGAACTCCACAATCGGGCTGGGGTCCGGGTCCGACAAATTGTACACCGACAGCTTGTCAAAGGCGGTCGCCGCCGACTCTCCCGACACCCCTGATACCTCCATGCCGAAGGTGTCCGAGGCATGCTCCATCGCGCGGCTGGCAGTGTTGAACACCGGCTGATAGACGAACATGAACACGGTCAGGAGTAAAAGTAAGAGCGGCAATGACGCCATATCCTGTATCCGCTCAAATCCGAACTTGAGCCGCCAGCGGTGAATCAGGTTATGCACAAACCGGTCGATCAGCCACAGCCCGAACAGCACCGAGACGATCATGATCGCCAGTCCCAGCCAGATATGGTGCATGACATAGTGCCCCATCTCGTGCCCCATGACGAAGGCGATTTCATCGGAGGTGAAGTTCTTGATGAGCGTATCGAACAGGACAATTCGCTTGGTGTTGAACAGGCCGGTCACGTAGGCGTTGATCTTGGA
>JACRAV010000429.1 GCA_016213305.1 Candidatus Zixiibacteriota bacterium
ACACCGGCAAACGGTTCGGATTGACTCCGGATCAGATGGCGCTCTGGGACTTCTCCCGCGAAGGCGGCGGCCTGACGGCCGACCAGATCGAACGGGCGAAGGTCATTCTCTGGAAGGGGCACTGCCATGTCCACACCAATTTCACCGCCGAGCATGTGCGCGAAGTCAGGGGCAGGTATCCGGGGATCAAAGTCGTCGTTCATCCCGAATGCCCGGCGGAAGTGGTGGATTTGGCCGATGCCTTCGGCTCCACAAAGTTTATCGTGGATTATTGCCGGAACGCCCCGGTCGGTGCGGTGATAGCCATCGGTACCGAAATCAACCTGATCAATCGAATGGCTCATGAATATCCCGACAAAACAATTATCGAACTTTCCGGCAACACCTGCCCGGTCTGTGCCAATATGTACCGGACCACGCTGAACGATCTGGCCCACACGCTGGAGCATTACGAAAATCTCAAACCGATACGCGTTAATGAGCCGACCCGGTCCGAGGCCCGTCTGGCGCTGGACAAGATGCTTGAGATCACTTGAGCTCAGGAATTCTAACTGGACCGCTATGGTCTTGTCTCCAATAAGGTTATCGGTGGGTCTGCGGCGGGCGGGGCCGGGAACCCTTTGCTTGACTCCATCGTTGAAAATGTCATATATTCGACCCAAACTTGGGTTTATGAAGTCCGCGTTAAGATAAGGAAACGATAATGCTTACCGATGTTTTGGTCCCGCAGATGGGGGAGTCAGTTCTCGAGGGGACTATACTTGAATGGAAAGTCAAGGTTGGGGATAAGATCGAGATCAATCAGGCGCTTGTCGAACTGATGACCGACAAGGTCAATGTCGAAATTCCCGCCGAAGCGGCCGGTGTTCTCACCGCCCAGTTTGTCAAAGTGGGCGAGGTGGTGCCAGTGGGCACGCGAATCGCCACCATTGACGACGGCAAGGGAGCCGGGGCCGCCGCACCAGCCAAACCAGAGGCCAAACCCGCACCAGCCGCCAAGGCCGCGCCGAGCGCCCCCGCGCCGGTAGCCGCCCCGATTCCGGATGTAAAGGGGACCGCGCCAATCGGCAAGGGGAAGATGTCCCCCAAAGTCCGCACCATGATCCGCGAGTACGGCCTCGATCCGGCCGGTATTGTCCCGACCGGCAAAGATGGTCTGGTGACGCCTGACGATGTGATGCGCACCGTGGAACACCGCTCCTCGGCCGCCGGATTCACTTCAGGTCCGATCCCGGCCCCCGCTCAGCCGACTTTCAGCGCCCCCGCCGGGGTCGTTGGAGCGCCTTCTACTGCGCCGGCCCAACCAGCCGCGCCCAAAGTGAAGGTTGCCGTTCCGGTGTTTGCCTCGCTTCCCGCCGATCAGAGAGAGACGCGGATGCCGCTTGTGGGTGCCCGGAAAATGATCGCCGATCATATGGTCAAATCCAAGGCGACTTCCGCGCATGTGACCACCTTCGAAGATATCGACCTCACCGAACTGGTCGCTTTCCGCGAAAAGATCAAAGGTGACTTCAAGGCGACCTATGGCGCCAATCTGACCTATATGCCGTTTGTCGTGAAGGCGGTCTGTGTCGGACTGAAAAAGTTCCCCACGCTGAACGCCTCGCTTACCGAAAAAGAAATCATCCTCAAGAACTATTTCAATATCGGCGTGGCGGTGGCCCGCGATGAAGGGCTGATTGTGCCCGTCCTGAAGAACGCCGACAAGAAATCGATCGTCGAGCTGGCGGTGGAAATCTCCCAGTTGGGCGAAAAGGCGCGCACCAACCGGCTTCTGCCCGACGACGTCTCCGACGGCACCTTTACGCTCACCAACGCCGGCATGTTCGGCGCGACCGCCTCCACGCCGATCATCGCCCAGCCGCAGGTTGCCATTCTGGGGATTCACCAGATTGTCAAGCGGCCGTGGGTGGTCAACAACCAGATAGTGATCCGCGATATTTCCAGCTTCGGGATGTCATTCGATCATCGGCTGATCGACGGCCACACCGCCGTGCAGTTTCTGCATTTCGT